>DATGXR010000207.1:0-5893 GCA_035298825.1 Bacteroidota bacterium | reverse complement strand
CGGATGCGGCCGGCCGATTGTCCTGAGCACATCACCGGGAGAAACACCGATCGAGCAGGGAGCGCACGTGAGCACGCATGCAAACATGTGGAGAATCATCGATGACTTTTGGGATAACTGGTCGCAGCTGAACGAGCACTTTGCCCTGTTTGAACGGTGGAACAAATACATGGGGCCCGGGCATTGGCCCGATGGCGATATGCTTCCCCTGGGTCGAATCGGAATCCGCGCCGAGCGCGGCGACAACCGAATGAGTCTGCTGACCAGGGATGAGCAGTATACGCTGATGTCGCTGTTTCTCATCTGCCGATCGCCGCTGATGTTTGGCGGAAATCTGCCCGATAACGATGACTTCACAACGAGTCTCATCACGAATGAGGAAGCGCTCGGTGTTTTGCAGCACAGCAAAAATAACAGGCTTGTCTATCATCAAGGGGGAAAGATTGCCTGGATCGCCGATGATGCAAATTCGGGCGATCAGTATCTTGCCTTGTTTTTCTCTTCCGGTCAAGAACCGGTCAATGAACGTCTGGCGGTTTGGAACAGCAGATTGCTGACACATAAGCCGGGAGAACAGTCGACAAACGTCCGGGTGCGTCTCAAGGGCGCAAAGAAACTGTATCTTGTTGTGACCGACGGGGGGAATGGAAACAATTGGGACCACGCGGACTGGATCGAGCCGACACTGAGTGGAAAAAAAGGCACGCTGCATCTCACGGATCTCAAGTGGGTGAGCGCCACATCCGGCTGGGGAAGCGCAACACTCAATGCGAGTGTCGCCGGCAATGCATTGAATGTCGATCAACACGAATATGCAAACGGCATCGGCACACATGCCAACTCGGTCATCGAATACGATGTCCCCGAAGGATATGATACGTTCAGTGCGACAGTCGGACTCGACAAGGAATGCATCGCCCACACAGAAGGCGCCACAGTCAAATTCCATGTGTTCACACGTCATCCTTCGGGAGAGCAGCCCAAGGACTCTGCCATGGTTTCAGTGACGAATGCGCAATTGGGACTGAAAGGACCGATCCAGGTGCGCGATCTGTGGATGAAACAGGATTTGGGCAGCTCGGCAAGCGGAGTGTCTGTCTCAGTGCGAAATCATGGCGCACGACTCTTGAGAATACGCAGGAACAACTAACACCGAAGACCGATCGGGCATCGTTGGCCGATCGACGAACGTTCAATAAACAGGGAGCAGGTACGAATTATTATGGTGAAAAGATTTTTTGCGATCATCTGTATTGGTCTGATGAGTTGTGCAATGAGCGTTTCGGCGCAGCCGACATTCCGAAATCCCATTCTCACGGGAATGAATCCCGATCCGAGCATCTGTCGTGTCGGCGACGACTATTACCTGATCACCTCGACGTTCGAGTACTTCCCCGGGATACCGATCTATCAGAGTAAGGATTTGGTGAATTGGAAAATGATCGGATATGCGTTGTCGCGTGCATCGAACAATCCCTTGAAGGGGTGTGAAGCCGGGACGGGAGGCCAATATGCTCCGACATTGCGCTATCACGACAGCACGTTTTATGTCATTTGCACGAACTACGGAGGACAAGGTTCGCAGGGAGTGTTTTATGTGACGGCGAAAAATCCCGCCGGTCCCTGGTCCGATCCTCATTGGGTCAACAACTGGTATGTCGATCCATCGCTTCTGTTTGAAAACGACAGCACGTACTATCTTAGTCCGGACAATAACGGAAGTTTTTTGCTCGGGACGTTGAATCCTGAAACCGGCAGATTCATTACGCCGGTGCAAAAGATTGCAGCCGGACTCGGCGGTGCGTCACCCGAAGGTCCGCATCTCTATAAAATCAACGGGTATTATTATCTGATGTCGGCAGAAGGAGGAACCGGGTACGATCACAGGGAGGTGATTCAACGCAGCACGTCCCCCTGGGGGCCGTATGTGGCAAGTCCGATTAATCCGGTCGTCTCACATCGCACTGCTCCCGCAAATCCTTTTCAGGCGATCGGCCATGCCGACTTCGTTCAGCTTCCTGACAGCAGTTGGTGGCTGGTGTGCCTCGGGTTCAGGCCCAGAGGCGGCAATTATCATCACCTTGGGCGCGAAACATTTCTGGCGCCTGTGAGCTGGACCGTGGATGGCTGGCCCAAGGTTGGAACAGACGGCATCGTGCAGGAGCAAGTGCCGGTTCCCAATTTGCCGCAGCACGTCTGGGAGAAGGATCCCATCCGGGATGATTTCGACAGCACGTCGCTCAGGCTCGCCTGGAACTTTGTGCGCAATCCCTATGCCGCCGACTGGTCGCTGACCAAGCAGCCGGGGAGTTTGAGACTCTACGGCTCGCGATACAGTTTCAAACAGAAGGACTCTCCGGCGTTTGTCTGCCGAAGGCAGACAGCGTTCGATATTGTCGCTTCAACCAGTATCGCGTTCACACCCGTCCTCTCAACTGAAGAAGCGGGCCTTGTTGTTCGCGGTGACGATAAAAATCATTACGATCTGCTCGTGACAATGTTCGCAGGGAAACGGGTCGTCATGCTTCGAAAAACATTGCGGGACAAGGTGGTCGAGCTCAAGTATAAAGAAATTCCCGACGGCGCGATTATTCTCCGCATCAGTGCCACAGACATTCAGTATCAGTTTTGGGCGCAGCAGGAAGGAAAGGCAGCCGAGCTCATCGGAGCCGCATCGACAAAAGACCTGTCCACGGAGGTCATCGGTGGATTTACCGGTACATACATCGGGATGTATGCATCGGGAAATGGAAACCGCAATACCAATCCTGCGGATTTCGATTGGTTCGATTTTGAAGAAGATCCGCTTGTGCCCTACACCTGGGCTGCGGGGCCGAGCGAGATGCGAAATACTATGGAGACTCCCACGATCGTTTCAGCAACTCCGATCTCGCACAATCAAACACGGATTGTCTGGAAGAACATCGCTCATGAAACCGGCTACCTGATCGAACGATACACCGCCTCAAAATTTGATTCGGTTGGAAGCACGATCGCCGACGATACTGTGTTTACCGATACGGGGCTTTCGGGCAACACACTGTATCTGTATCGGATCACGGGCAGGAACAATGACGGTCTTTCGTATTCTTCCATCACTGCCTCTGTGCTCACGTTGCTCACACCGGGTCCGTATGGAGGCACGGCTGCAAAAATTCCCGGAAAAATTGAAGCTGAAAATTATGACATCGGCAGCAACAGCGCTTCGTATTTTGATACTGACGGCGGCAATAATGGCGGACAGTACAGAACGGACGATGCGGATGTCGAGACATGCACCGATGCCGGAGGCGGATATAATGTCGGATGGATCGCAGACGGCGAATGGATGACCTACACTGTCGATGTCAACGCGGAAATCTCGCGACTCGATGTGCGCGTCGCCTCTGCAAGTGAGGGAGGGAGGCTGCATCTCACATGTGACGGGACCGATCTGGGCACAGTCACCATTCCCAATACAGCAGGATGGCAGCAGTGGAAGACACTCTCATTGCCGACAAGCGTGCTTCATCCCGGCGCGGGGAAAACACTCCGATGGGAAGCCGTGAAGGGCGGGTTCAATCTGAATTGGATTTCATTTCAACAGGCGACTGGTGTTGAAAAAAAAAAGGACATCCCCACACAAATAGCACTCGATAACAATTATCCCAATCCCTTCAATCCCGAAACGACGCTCGGCTACGAGCTGCCGTCGCGAGCGTATGTCACGTTAACAATCTTTGATCCGCTTGGCCGGATGGTTGCGACGCTGGTTGACGGGGAACAACCATCGGGGCGCCATCATGTGCGATGGGATGCATCGAAGTATCCGGGCGGCATGTATTTTTATTGTTTGCACGCCGGTTCGTACAGCGAAACAAAAAAACTCATTCTTCTTCGCTAAGACATGAGATGTTCCTGGCTTGAGTTCGAATGAACAATCACCTATCCGTCTGTCTATGGTCACAATATTTGATGTAGCGCGAGAGGCCGGTGTATCGGTCGTGACAGTGTCACGATTGATGAACTCGCCTCAAATCGTGAGCTCTCGCACGGCCGATAAAATCTTCGCTGTGATGGAACGGTTGAATTATCAGCCGAGTCAGCTGGCGCGATCGCTTGTCGGGAAACGGACGAATATGATCGGCGTGATTGTGCCAGATATTCGAAATTCTTTTTTCAACAGCTGGTTTCGTCGCATCGAGGAATTTGCCACCGCCCGCTCGATCAATCTGTTGTTGTGCAACACGGATGAAAGTGCGGCGAAGGAATTGCAGTGCATCAAGCTTTTGCAATCGCAACGGGTCGACGGCGTAGTGATTGCGCCGCATTCCAGGAATTCGGTTGACTATCTCATGACCATCACGATGCGCTTCATGCTGTTTGACAGATATTTCAACGACATAGACACGAACGTCGTGGCGTCGGATCATTATCACGGCGCATTCAAAGCGACAGAACACCTGATCCGGCTCGGACACCGGAGGATTGCGATCATCAAGGGACCGGGGATCCTCTCAGTCGATCGAGACCGATTTTCCGGGTACGAGGAGGCGATGAGGAAACACCGCATTGCGATTGAGACGGACTTTGTGCGCAGCGTTGGACTCACTGAGCATGAGGCATGTACGGCGACAATCGAGATGATGAAAAAAAAAGTGCGGCCGACTGCAATTTTTTCCGTGACCGGTGTGATGGCAGAAGGAGTGATCAAGGGCGCGCGCATGATGAACGTGTCGATTCCAGACGATCTGTCGCTTGTCAGCTTTGATGCGATTTCAGGTCAGGATCTTGTGCGTCCAACGATCACGCACGTTGTCCAGCCGGTGAAGCAGCTGGGGAAGGAGGTCATGGTGAGGCTTTTGAAGATGATCAACGACAACAAACACTCTGCTCCCAGGCGCGTTATTGTGAAACCGAAATTAGTCGTTGGCGACTCTTGTCGCAGGCTGTCATAAGAGGCGGGGGCTTTCAGACTGCCGGATGTCGAACACAGAGGCGGGGGTGAGTTGCGCGGTGTCACCGATGTGGGGAAGTACTTTGTGTTTGTACACACAAATCTGTTGAAAATGACTTTGTTCAATTTTTAAAAAAAATTTAATTCCGATTATTTATTTGACAAACAAGACTAAAAAATCTATATTGGATTCATTTATGGGATGAATCGACCGGGAGAGAGGGAACACGCGTTGCTCAGTAAGTGATGGATCGTTTGAGCATGCGCAGTCTGATGAATCAGATGGACCGATGGTCTTCTTGATCTGCGAGAATACACCGCACGTGATTGCGCCTGATTTTGAGATGCCTATGAACCTCCATTCACAAGCTCACGGATGATGAAGTGATGACGCGGCGGTATTGTGCGCAGAAAATGATAAACGTTTATCAACTGCGTTTTTGCCGCCCGATACAGACGGAATGGTTTTTTTAAAAATAATTTTTTCGACAGTCAATCGGTTGTCGAATTGAGAAACATCGCCGATAATTTTTTTTTACACTCTATCGATAAGCGTTAATCAGTACCGCCGCTTCACACGCGGCGCCCATGATGTGCACGCCGGCTGATACCGGTTGACAGGATCATTGGTCGGGATCCGCGGAGCCTGTCGGGTTTCATCTCTGTGCCGTCATGATGCAATAATATTCATCACTTGGAAGGAGTCAATGCAATGAAACATTTGTTTACGCGATGCATCCTGCCCGCGCTTGGTGTCCTGGTGATGGCGACCTCAGTCCTGTGGGCAGGAACCACAGGAAAGATCGCCGGCACCATCACCGATAAATCGACGAAGGAACCGCTTGTCGGCGCGGTTGTCACAGTGGGCGGTACGCAACTTGGCACAGTCACCGACTTCAACGGCCACTACACCATCCTCAATGTCTCGCCGGAACTGCATACTGTTCAGGTTTCAAT
>DATGXR010000206.1:0-1733 GCA_035298825.1 Bacteroidota bacterium | reverse complement strand
ACGGATTCATATACGTTGTTGTTTTTTCCATGTCAGTGAGTCTCCTCAAGTTCTTCATAACCTGTGACCATCGCCTTAAGATTCGATGTAAGCGTGCGGCCCGTTGTGATCAGATAGAGATGCACGATTACGAAAGAAATGAGTATGAACGCGCCGATCGTGTGCAGCAAGGCCACCGTCTCAAGGCTGCACACCTGGAACGATTCGATGCCGTAGCGCTGGGGATACCGGTAATACATATATAAGAGTCCCGACACGACCATCACCGGAATCACGAGGATCTTCAGCGCGAGATACACGAGGCGCTGCAACGGATTGAGCTTGCTCAGGACGGTCTTGTGCGTCGGATGCGGCGCGTTGCGGAAGATGCCATCGAGATAATACGCGACCTGCTCGCGCAAATGCGTCATCGTCGGAAGATATTGTTTCCACTCGCCGGTGGTGAAGTGCCAGAAAATCGCAAAGACGATCAGCACGATGAAGATGACAGCCGCGGTGCTGTGATAATGCACCGCGTGTTCGAAGCCGAAGAATGTGAGCGACCCGTGTATCTCGAATCCCGTCAGGGCCAGGAAAAATATCAGCGCCGCCTGCATCCAATGCCAGAACCGGTTGAAGCGCTTATAGACAAGTTGTGTTTTCATGATGATGATTCTCTTCTCGTGATAGAATAATTTTTTCCACACGCAGCGCTGCGCCGGCAGCGGCGAGTCGTCTTACGTTCGTTTCTTTTTATGCGCGATCACACGCATGGCTGCATGACCTGCGACGCCGAGCAGCGACAGGATGATGAGTCCCTGGCCGAAGAGCTCGATTCCCGCGTTGTAGTTGCGTCCCGGCATATAAAAGTCCTGCAGCTTGGCGAGCCGTCCGTTTTCGCGCGTATGGCATTCGGAGCATTGGACCGTCTTTTCTTTTTTCGACACCATGTGGTTCACCGGCCAGTACATCTCACTGCGCACGAACGTATAGGTTCCGCTGTACGGCAGGCCGACGTTGCGCATGCCGACTTCAGCCGCCTTGTTCCAGTCGAAATCTTTCCAGAATGCGCCTTTGCCTTTTTCGGGAGCAAAGAGATTGGGTTGGATGATGAGCTTGTTCACCGGATCGTAGATCTGGCGCGCGCGGTGGATCTTCACGGGCACGATCTTCGCATCGCGATCGGCGTACGATCCGTTAAGCGAATTGATCTTGATCACATCCGTCGTATCGATCTTGTCGCCCAGCAGATAATGATTCGCCGTGCCGTTGAACCATGCGTACTCGGGCTCGATATTCTTCGCCCACGTGAACGATCCCTTGATCGACATATACGTGTGATTGCCGTCGGCATCATCCTCTTCGTACGGCTCTCCGTTTTTCAGCCGGCCGGCGGTCGACCAGTCCCACGACATCTTTGTGGCGTTCACTTTGGCATACACCGGAATGTGGCACGTCTGGCATGCGACCTTCACCGTGTGCTGATTGATGACATCATCATCGTGCGGCCGGTCTGTATGGCACTGTTCGCACGTCGAGCGGTTGCGATTCATCGACGAAAGCGAATATGCCTTCCCCTTGATCTTGTGATTCTCGGCCGTGTGGCATGCGGTGCACTGCAGATCGACGCCGTCGACGGCCATGTGCACATCGACATCCTTCACGGGATCGAACATCGCGCTTTCAAGATCCCCATGCTTCACATTATTGCCTCCGCCGCCGAAGAAGTGGCACGTGCCGCAGGTGCCGCGCGT
>DATGXR010000205.1:0-2092 GCA_035298825.1 Bacteroidota bacterium | reverse complement strand
ACGATGTTTGTACTGATCGAGCGCGTCGATGCGTTCTTCAAGAGCCTGGACAGGAATAAGGATTGCCTTCGGCAGGTGTCCGGTTTCGCTGTAATATTCCTCGGCCGTGCGGACATCAAGGATCACGAGTGTTGTGTCGCTATTGATGAGTGCCGCGGCATCCTTCGGCGAGATCAGTGTTTTCGGCTTATCGGCCTGGGCGTTGATAAATACAGCCAGCGCCACCGCCGCAACGGCGATGATCGAAATTCTTTTGACCATTGTATTCATAGTTGACTCCTTCTATACGGGATCTTGTTTCGCTGGTTCATCTTTCGCCGCGGATTTCTTTGACGGCACAAGCAGCAGTCCCATCAGCCCTCCGTACAGCGAAGAGATGTACGGATTTCCGGTGATGGGGCAAGTGCCTGAGGCGCAGCCGATATAATAATAATAGGCGTATCCGGCAATCAGTCCCAGCGAGGCGGCGATGACGCGCTTCCAGAAGAGCGTCAGAGATTTGAAAAATTCCATGCCCCGATCCCTCCTTGTAAATTTGCCACGTTGAATCCCGCCTTTTTCAATTGAACAGACGCAACACCACTACGGTTTCCGCTTGCGCAATATACGATGATTTCGCGCGATTTGTTCCGCTCGAGCGTTTTCATTTTGGCGGACAATTCGTTGAGCGGGATATGCAACGATCCGGCGATCGACGTCTGTTTCCGTTCGGCCGGCGTCCTGACATCGAGCAGTACGGCGCCTTCGCGGATACGCTGCCGCGCTTCTTCGGGGGAATATTGGGGAATGCCGCGCATACGGAATTTTTTCAATCCGATGAATAATGCGACGACCGATACGATAACGATGATGAGCGTGAGTGAATCCATGGGCGATGCGGTTCCTCTGTGTTGAACGATTGAAAAAAGAAATACCCTATATCTTCTTTGATGCAGTGTTCTGGAAAAGGATTCGCTCCGCACCCATGTGAGTGTAAGTATTCGAACTATCTGGGGGCTCACTAAAAATAGTATATTATTAGTGTTGTTTGTATATTTTTATTATTTTATTATTTGTTTGGTTCGACAGACACTCACACTTTCTCCCGACAGCAGGCTCGTCTATGCAGGACACGATCGAGAAAAATTCAATGGCAACGATCTTCGACGTCGCCCAGGAAGCCGGCGTTTCCGTCGTGACCGTATCGCGCCTGATGAATAACCCGAAAATCGTGAGCGTTCGCACCGCTGAAAAAGTTCAGGCGGCCATTGAGAGCCTGCATTACCAGCCGAGCCAGATCGCCCGATCGCTGATGGGCAAGCGGACGAACACGATCGGGGTCATCGTGCCCAACATCACGGATCCGTTCTTCAACCGGTGGTACCGGTATCTCGAGGAATTTGCGAGTGCCCGAAGCATCAATCTGTTGATGTGCAATACCGACGATGATCTGAAAAAGGAAATCAATTATGTAAAGCTCCTGCATTCGCAGCGTGTCGACGGTATTATCATCGCGCCATATTCGCGGAAGCCGGTTGAATATTTATTGAAGATCCACATGAAGTTCATTCTTTTTGACCGGATCATGGAGGATATCAACGCGAACTTCGTCACGACCGATCACTACCAAGGGGGTGTCGAGGCGATCGAGTATTTGACGGCTCTCGGTCACACTAAGATCGTTTTGTTGAAAGGGGGAGGGGTGATTCTGGCCGACACTGACCGCCATAAGGCGTATGTGGATGTGTTGCGTGCGCATCGCATCCCGTATGATCCGCGTCTTGTGGCGGACTGCGGATTTCAGGAGGAGGAAGCGTACCGGGTGGTATATGAGTTGATGTCAGGTCCCGATGCGCCCACGGCGATCTTCGCAATCAGCGCCGGTATGGCGCAGGGGGCGATCAGGGCGATTCAGGAGTTGAATCTCTCGATTCCCGGCGATGTGTCGGTGATCTGTTTCGATGAGCTTCCGGGGCAGCGGATTTTTCGTCCGGCCATCACACACGTCACGCAGCCTGTGAAGGAATTGGCGGAGCGTGTGATGGAGGGATTGTTGGCGAAGATCAACGGAACGGAGGTGGAGGGAGGAGTGTCGATGTATTTGCCGCCGCAG
>DATGXR010000204.1:0-2363 GCA_035298825.1 Bacteroidota bacterium | reverse complement strand
GCACTGCAGATCGACGCCGTCGACGGCCATGTGCACATCGACATCCTTCACGGGATCGAACATCGCGCTTTCAAGATCCCCATGCTTCACATTATTGCCTCCGCCGCCGAAGAAGTGGCACGTGCCGCAGGTGCCGCGCGTGGGTTCGCCGACATGCTGGGCGACTTCGTTCAGATTGACTGTCTTATCGGGCGCGCCGCCGCGCTCGGCCGCCTTCTTGTACTTGCCCGAGTTGTCGTGGCATGCCATGCAGTCGACGTATGACGGATCGTTGAAGCTGAACTTTGAATCAGCCATGCCGAATCCGATGTGGCACTTGGCGCAGCTTTGTTCGTTGGACTGTGTGCCGATGCAGAAATTATTGAGCACATTTTTCTTGCCCACCGTGCGGATACCCCGGCCCGGAATATACTCCTCGCGCGACCAGTTCCAGTGCGACGATGCCATGACTTCCTTATGCCGCTCCGTGTGGCAGGAATTGCACGCCTGCGTGACTTCCTGAGGAGTTGAAAATTTTTTCTGAAGCGCCGGGAACTTCGTATGGTCGGCCGACGGAACATGCTTTTTCACGTATTTCGCCTTCAAATCCGTGATCGGACGGGTCTCAAAGGGCCGTTTTGCCTGTAATAAGACCGCAACGAGCAAAAAGGCCGCAATAATGGCGAAGATGAGGAGTGATCGTTTCATGTGTGAAATATGGTGTGTTTATGATGAGTGCAAAACGCGCGATTGGGGCATGTAACTCCAAATCGGGAACACTTTTCCATAGCATGGGATGCAGCCGATTTAGAAAGGATTCAAAAAAAAGTCCGGACCACAACATTTTTTTTAATGTCGTAATCCGGACACATTCATCAGTCGAACCCTGGTCGATCACTCCCATCGGGGAGCCCGTATGGTGCAAGCGCCTCTGACGGTCGTCAATCGGTCTGGCGCCCCAGGACGCTGAGGCTGCCCCCAAAGCGGTCATGTTGCGTGCGCCTTTGGCGGGTTCACAAATCCCGGGATCAGTGATTACCTGATTTTTGAGGTGTATACTCCATGATAAATCCGTAGCGGCAGGACTTATTACCGGGAATCGTATATTTTTCCATCGTTTTGGCTCCCCAAGTATCGTCACCGCCCACACCGTGAATATTTAAATCGATATTCATGGTGATGAAATCGCGTCTCGGGAGCTGCCAATCATGCGAGGTAGTTTCAAGATCCTCTTCGGTATACGGCCAAGCGCGGAAGCAGAGCGGCTGCAGTCCGGTGATCGTGATCGCGCTTTCAGTCTGTGAACTCATCGTGATCCAGCCAACATCGCAACGATTGGCATTATCCTGCGGCGCAGGATACGGCGTGATAAAATTCTCCAGTGTCGATTGATACACACCCCGCAGTGAAGCTGTTTTTCTGTCGGGATAATTTTCGTACGGGCCGCGGCCATACCAGGCAATCGTATTGAACGCCGCCGGGATCCGCATTCTCATCCCGAATTTCGGCAGCAACGGAATTGTATCGCACAACGGCGCGTACTCCGCCTCCACCTGCAACTGCCCGTTGCCGTTCAATTGATATTGCAGATGATACGTTGCGCCAATGGTCGGCAGGTTCATGTCAAATTTCACAGTGACAAGGTTTTCCTGATTCGACAATCCGACATTGGTCACGACCGCACTGTCGGCAGCGGTCTTCCATTTGCCGAGATCGGTCACAAATCCGCTGTATTTCTGATTGTCGTTCGGCGTCTTCCAGAAATACGGTGCAAGCCGACCCTTCAGCAATTCCTGATTGTTGACGTTCCAGCTCACAAGCGAACCATTGTGTTTGTCGAGGACTAACGACATTGCCCCGGTTTTCAGTTCGATGAGCGAAGGCGATTCAGATGCCACAACCTGCTTTCCTGCAGGAAGGATTTTTTTCATCGCGGATGGTTTGATCGTAAACTGTTCTCGTGCGATGCAATATCCTTCTTCAGCCCAGAGCGTTGCCGTCCTGAGACTCGCATAGATATTCAGGCAGATTCCTGATGCGAGTGTATCGGCGCCGTCGACAGAAGGAATCGGAACGTCCGTTGTCATGCCGGGCTGCAGACGATCGCAATTGAATGTTCCGCGTTGCAATAATTTTCCGTTCGATGTGTATTCGTATCGAAAATCCAGATGACTGAGCGGAAGAAAGTCATAATGATTCGTGACTCGAACGGCGATTCCCTTTCCATTCAATAATTGAAACACCACCGGCTGATAGACTTTCTGAACTTCATAATAGTGGGGATGCGGTTTCCGGTCCGAAGCGATGAGGCCCTTGATTGAAAAATTGCCGTCATTGGGTCGGTCGCCAAAGTCACCGCCATACGCCCAGAATTCATCGTCCCT
>DATGXR010000203.1:0-8011 GCA_035298825.1 Bacteroidota bacterium | reverse complement strand
CGGCGCCTTCTGTGTGGTGTCGGCCATTTTTTATGGCATCAACACATACCGGGCATCGTCAACGATCTATGGCATCGTGATGAGCGATGTCTCCAACATCAAATCCGCTCCCGATCCGAAAAGCAGCGATGTGTTCGTCCTGCACACCGGCGTGAAGGTCCAGGTGATGGACGAGGTGAACGGATGGAGAAAGATCCGTCTTGCCGACGGAAAGATCGGATGGATACAGGAACGGGAAGTCGAAACGATATAATTGTCCGCTGCAGTCCCTTGTGGTGTGTCGGACCGACGTCAATGCACACTTGAAAGCTTGTGATGTCGCAGATTGCCGCCGACGCGCACTTTTGAAATCCCGTGATGTTCCGTTTTTTCGCCGATGTTCGCTTGAATTGCGGCAATATCCCTGACCGGATTGCTTGCGTCGGCATAATATTGTACATTGATTTTATTGTGCTCCCCAGGCCGGCCTTTTTTCTTTTTAGTATGGACGTGCGTGATCGTATGATGAAAAATGTGTTGATGTCAGTTCGAAGAACCACGGTAATTGTTCTTGTGTTGGCGGCAGTGTGTATGTCATCCGGCGTCAGGCCTGTGTATGCCCAGACGGGAGCAGCCGATCTGCAGGAAGAACACGATTACACATTCGCTTACGGATTGTTCCAGGACAAGCTGTATCAGCTTTCGTACGAGCAGCTGCAGAAATTCATCGAGGCGTATCCCTCTAGCAGCAAGCAGCCCGATGCGCTCTTCCTTTCGGCCGAATGCCAGTTCCGGCTCGAGCAATATGCGGGCGCCATTCCTCTGTATCAGCGCTTCGTGCGCGACTATCCCCGCCACATGCTTTCCACCGACGCAGCGATGCGCCTTGGCGAAATTCATTATCGTCTCGGATCGTACGACGAAGCGATCGCGGCATATAAGGCCGCATCGGCGAAGGACACATCCGTAGCCGGAGAGGCGTCGTACTGGATCGGCGAATCGTATCTGAAGAAGAACGACGTCGATCAGGCTTCTCACTATTATTCGATCAGCGCCGAGCGGTATCCGGCGAACAGACTTGCCGATTATGCGATCTATTCGCTTGGCTGGGCATCGGAACAGAAGAAAAATTTCACCGGCGCGATTGCCTGGTACAGGCGCATCACAGACGCGCGAAAGCAGAGTCCGCTTTCTTCGGTCTCCACTGTCCGCATCGGCGAATGTTTGTTCCAGGATGGAAAATTCGACGAGTGCATACGGCATCTGACCGGCTCATCGAGTGCGATCACAGACAGTTCGGACCGGATCCGTTCAGAGTTCCTGATTGCCGAAGCGCATTTCAGTAAGGCCGACTACGTGGGCGCCCGTTCGCTCTATGAAGAATTCCTCGCCAGGCACGCAGGCCATCCGCTTTACAGGGAAGCGCGCTATTCGTATGCGTGGACGTATCTGCAGATGAAGGACTACGATCGCGCCGCCGAGCTCTTCGGCGAGCTTGCCGCATCGGGTTCCGACGACATCGCGCAGAAGGCGCTCTTTCGCAAGGCGCGCACGCTTCAGCTTGCAGGCAAGCCGGATGAGGCAGTGCGCATTTATCTCGACGCCGCGGCGTGCGGGGGAGATGATGCCGACAATGCGCTTTACGAAGCGGGCATGATTTATTTCGAACGGAAGCAGCGCGACAAGGCGCTCGAACTCTTCAGGCGCACGGTGCGCGAATATCCGTCGGGCGATGCGGCGGTCGATGCGCAGCGCATGGTGGGCGAGACGCTGCTTGCAGAGAATAAATTCGACGCGGCGGCTGACGCCTTCAAGACGGCGCAGACGCAGGCTGCGGGCAACGACACGCTCAAGGGCGATGTGACGTTTCAGCAGGCATGGGCGCTCTTCAAGCTGAAGAAATTCGAAGACGCGGCAAAACTATTCGATCGTTTCACGCAGCAACATCCGTCGCATCCGAAAACACCCGAGGGCATCTTCTGGGCCGCGGAGAGTTATTTCCAGGCCGGAAGATTCGGCGACGCCGACCGGTTCTATTCACTCTTCGTCCGCAAATATCCATCGCATGAAAAATATGAGGATGCGCTCTACGGACTTGCCTGGACGCAGCTGAAAACCGGACGCCATGCGCTGGCCGCATCGTCGTTCGAGAAGGTGATACGCGATCACAGGAGCGCGCGCTTCACATTCGACAGCAAGCTTCGTATGGGCGACGCGCTCTACGCGCAGAAGGAGTTCCGCAAGGCTGCCGCAGCATATCGCGCCGCCATCGCCGATCACGCATCGAACGCGGACATCGATTACGCCTACTACCAGCTTGCCCAGTCGCTCTATCGTACAGGAGGCGAGAAGGAGAGCGTCGACGCGTTCAACGAACTCATTCGCCGTTTCCCCCGATCGCAGTACGCCGACGATTCGCAGTACGGAATCGGACTGGTGTATTTCCAGCAGAAAAAATACGAGCGCGCCATCGCCGAATTCCGCCGCCTCGTTGCAGAGTATGCTCAGAGCGAGTATGTGCCGCGGGCGTATTATTCGATCGGCGATGCCTATTACAATCTCGAACGCTACGAGGATGCGATCGCAGCCTACCGTGTGGTGCTCGAACGCTTCCCGTCTTCGCCGACGGCGAACGATGCGGTCAACGGCATGCAGTACTGCTTCTCGCTGCTTGGAAAAACGGAGGAGGCGGCGCGCGTGATCGACTCGTTCGTTCTGGCGCATCCCGATTCGCGTTCGGCCGACGATCTGCTGCTGAAAAAAGGCGAACTCTATTACGGCGAGAAAAATTATCTGCGCGCAGCCGAGGCGTATCGCGATATGCTTTCGCGCTATCCGGCAAGTCCGCTTGCGGCCGCGGGACATTACTGGCTCGGCAAATCGTACGCGGCGCAGAAGAATCTGAATGCGGCCGCGGCTGAATATCAAATCGTCACATCGAAGTATCCGTCTTCATCGATCGCAAGCGGCGCGCTCTTCGAAACGGGCGCGATGGCGATGCAGTCGAAGAATTACGACGCGGCTGCGCGCGCCTTCGCGCAGCTCCAGGAAAAATATCCGAAGTCCGACGAGGCGCCCGAAGGCGCGTATCAGCTCGGACTGGCGCAGCAGGAATCCGGTCAGGCCGGCGCGGCGCTGAAGCAGTGGGAGAGCGTGGTCTCGCGCTATCCGAAATCGGCCGCGGCCGATCGCAGCCGTCTCGCGCTCGGATGGGCCGAGCAGAATGCTGGACGCACGCAGAATGCGGCCGGACAATTCCGTCTTGTCGCGGCCACACGAAGCGACGAGCTCGCCGCCGAGGCGCAGTACGGTATCGGACTTGCGCTGCAGCGCGAAGGAAATTTCAAGGATGCGATCATCGCCTATATGCGCGTGAAGTACGTGTTCCCCGCCGCGGGCGTGTGGATTGCCAAGGCCTCCTACGGTCTCGGCGAATGCTACGAAAAAACACAACAGGTGCAAAAGGCGAAAGATGCGTACCAGTTTGTCGCACGCCAGACGCATGTTCCCGAACTTGCCGCTCCGGCTCAGGAGCGGTTGAAGGCGCTCGACAGATTATGATCCCGAATTTATTTTTCCCGTTGACACAACAAGCGCGGAACTCATGAAGTATCGTCAAAAATTTTTTACAGGGGCACTGCTGTTCGGCGCCCTCGCACTGTCTTCGTTTTCACAGTCGGCGTTGGCCCAGGAGAAGAAGGAGGCGCCGCAGCGCGATGTGAAAGTCGTTCCGTCGCAGGAACCGACCGAAGAACCGAAAGCTCCGCTGCCGAAAATTGAAAATCCGGAATTCGTCATTACCGGACATGAAACGATGGAGCTGCCCGAAGCCGCCAAGAGCGACGCCGAGGATGCCCGGTCGTTCGTGCCGCCGCTGCCCACGCCCGGACTGAAGCAGTCGGATGTTGCGCGCACGGCGATGAAGCAGACGCTTCAATCGAAGATGCAGCCCGGCATGACGGCGAAAGTCTACGGCGCGTTCGGCAATTTTATGACGCCGGAGATCGGCGCATGGTTCGGCAAGACATTTACGCAGGGAAGCATCGCCGTCAATGGCCGCTACCGGTCGACGGACGGCTTCGAAAAGAATACGCAGAGGATGGAGGCGGGACTCGGTCTTGCGGGCTCGTATAAGTTCGGAGAGTCGAATGATGTGCTTTCCGAAAACCGGCTCAGAGGGGAGTTCGGCGTCGGCACGGATGAATACCGGCCCTACGGTTCAATGACACCGAGTGAAAAAAGAGTACACAATAACTTCGATCTCGGCGTCGGATTTGATGCGCGCACGACGACGGCCCATCCGTCGTTTGCGCCGATCGATTACTCGCTGCATGCGGCATTCAACCGGACATCGCTCGCGGGCCATCTATCCGACTACGTCGAAAATGAATTTGCTTTTTCATCCTCCGCTTCGTCTCTTTACGAGTCGACGCCTGTGAATGCCTCGCTCGAGTACCGGCTCTCGACTTCGACAACTCCCATGGCCGTTCTGCAGGAGATGCACTGGCTTGACGCATCGGCCGGCGCACGGTTGCAGGCGCTTGAGAATCTTCAATTTACGCTTGGCGCCGCGTTCTATCTCTACCGCGGAAATGAGGGAGCAACCTCGGGTCGTCTTTATCCCCGCATTGGCGTGCGGTGGTTTGCCGTGCCGGAGCTCTCACTGTATGCGGCGTACGAGCCGGACGTCGTGCGCACATCGTTCAGAAGCGTGCTCCGCGAAAATCCGTACATCGCTCTTCCGCCCGAGCTGTTGCCGAGCGACGAAACAATGCGTTTCCGAATGGGAGCCGATCTTGTGCCATTCGACCGGGCGACATTCTCCGTGAAGTATGAATACCGCGCGGTGAACAATTATCAGTCATTCCTCGATACGAACTACATCCGCCTGTGGACGCCCGTGTACGTCTCGGACATCCTTGCGATGAAAACCGATCTCCGTTTACGCTACACCATATCGCA
Organism: Bacteroidota bacterium; assembly: GCA_035298825.1. Classification (GTDB taxonomy): domain Bacteria; phylum Bacteroidota; class Ignavibacteria; order UBA10030; family UBA8401; genus CAISDA01. Next base: position 3,070 of record DATGXR010000203.1, on the reverse strand, counting down.
GCTCGACGAGGCGACTGTCTTCGCGGCATTCACGACAGTGAGGCGGCGCGGCTCGTCGTTGATGATGCCGTTTGTGCCGAGAGAGAATGCGGGAGTGATCTTCCGCCACTGGTTCCAATCGAACATCAGCGCGGAGGCGACAGCAGAGTATGTGGGACGTCGCTTCACCGATCCGGACGCCACGCAGCGGAATCCGGCGTATGTGAATGCAAGTTTGAGGGCGGAATATGCACTGGTGCGCAATTTGAAATTTACGGCCGAAGTGCAGAATTTGTTCGATCAAAAGTATTATATTTGGAACGGTTATCAGGAGCGCCCGCTCTTCGTCTCATTCGGGATCAATTATCTTTGGTAACAACTCAATCAAGGAATCATGACTTATGCCCAACTTAAACTTAAAGAACGATGCGCCGGAAGATGAACCCGAAATGTCGGAAGTCTCCGAGCTCGATGAAGAGTCGCCGTCCGTAGCCGGCAGTTCACTCATCAAGGCATTGCCCCTTGTGACGGGCGGGCTGATCGCGATCCTGCTTTCGGTCTACATTTTAAATAAAGTCGGCATCGTGCATTTCTGGGGACCGAACAAGGCGTCGTCGGTGATGGTGGCCGTTCCGGTCGATTCGGCAACGCAGGTGTTGTCGGATTCGGTGATGGCCGCACAATTTAAGAAAGACAGCGCCGATGCAGTACATGCCGCCGTTGCGGCAAAGCAGCCGTCGGCGGCGCAATCGCGAGCAGAGATAAAAAAAGCCGCAGCCGAAAAACAGGCGGCCGAGAAGAAGCAGGCCGAATTGAAGCTCGCCGAAAAGAAAGAAGCCGCACGAAAACTGGCAGAGCAGAAACAAGCCGATGCGAAAAAGGCTGCCGAGGCGAAGAAGCTCGAACAGAAGGCCGCCGCCGACAATGCAAAGCGCGCCGCGGAAGAGCGTGCCATCGCCAGGAAGCAGGAAGAAGCCAGGGCCGCAGCCGCCCGGAAGAATGCGACAACAATCGAAGTGCAGGGTGTGCAGCGCGGACGCGCATCGGAGCCGGCGGTTCAGGAACGCGCGCAGACGCGCCGCGCAACGGAATCTGCCGCGGCCCAGGCCGAGCCGAAAGCAGAGAAGAAGACGCGCGTCGCTGCAGAGAAACCTGCGGTCGCGGCATCGGTCAAGGCAGCGAAGAAGCCTGCGCGTGAAACAGACCGGGCAGTTCGGGTTGCTTCAACCGCGCCCGCAACGAAGGAAGCGAAGACTGCGGGAGCCGATCAGGTCTACACGGTTCAGCTTTCATCCTGGATGAGCGCGGCAAAGGCTCAGTCGCTCGTATCAAAATTCAAGAGCGCGGGCGTTCCGGCATTCGTCTATACGGAAGGCCATGTGCATCGCGTGTGCACCGGACGCTTTGCGACGCAGGAAGCGGCCACGGCGCGCGCCGAAGAGCTCGTGCCGATGCTCGAAACGAAATACGACATTATCACGCTGAAGTGATTTTCTCTTTTTTGTGAAAGGATAGTCTTGTTATGAAGTATATCGATCTCTTCTTTGTCGGCGGTGTTGTCATGTGGCCGATCCTGTTGTGCTCGTTCGCGGCCGTTGCGGTCATCGTTGAAAAGTATATCAGTCTGCGCAAAGCCGCCATCGATCCGAATCAGCTGCTGACGCGCGTGCGGGCGAGTCTGTCGCATAACGATATTCTTGGCGCGGTCAATGCCTGCTCCGAAGTGCCTGCGCCCATTTCAACGATCATGAAACACGGACTCCTGCGCTACAACGACGGTCCCGCCGCGGTGAGGAAGGCGATCGAGACAGCCGGAAAAGAGGAAGTCTTCAGGCTTGAAAAAGGACTTGGATTGCTGGCGAATATTGCAGCCGTTGCGCCGATGCTCGGATTTCTCGGGACGGTGACGGGCATGATCGCCGCATTTCAGGTCATACAGAACGCAGGCGGGAATGTGAATCCCGGCATGCTTGCAGGCGGCATCTGGGAGGCGATGCTCACGACCGCCTTCGGTCTGATCGTGGGTATTCCCGCGCTCGGATATTATAACTATTTTGTGCTGCGCGTGACGCGCTTCGTCTTCGAGATCGAAACGAAATCGGAAGAATTTATGGATCTCATCGAACTCGACTTGCATCCCCGGCGCAGCGCGCCCGAATCCGTTCCGCCGGTGCGAGAGATGCCGCCGGCGACGCGCGATCAGAACCGGCGCTTGTTCGCAGATGACACTGAAATTTTCGAACCTAAAAAAGATTGACGATGAAATTCCAACAGCGCCATACGGTCAACGCCGGATTCAATTACGCGTCGCTGACCGACATCGTGATGCAGCTGCTGATCTTCTTCCTGCTGTCATCGTCATTCATGGTGACGACGGGAGTGAAGGTGCAGGTGCCGAAGACACAGACAAGTGAAACAGTCAACGACCGGCAGACCGTGCTGACAGTCACCGAAACCGGACGGCTCTTCTTCAATCAGGAAGAAGTGACGAAGGAAACGCTCGCGCAGAAGCTCATTGCGGTGATCGACAAGGATCCCGAGCAGATCATCGTCGTGCGGGCGGACAAGAACGTGAGTTTGCAGCAGGCTGTCGATGTGATGGATATCGCGAAAGGAGTCGGCGGCCGCCGCTTCCTCATTGCCACAGATGCATCCGAAGCGGGAGTGAAATAACGTGGCACGCACACAGACGACAACAGAAGCGCGGCAGGGATGGGCCGCATCGATCGCGTTTCACGCGGCGGTGATCGTTGCGCTCTTTTTCATTCACCTCCGCTCGACACTGCCGGCGCCTGAGTTCGTCGACATGTCGTGGGGCGCGCTTGCATCGCAGTCGTCAAGTTCGCTCAATATGTCGCCGCGCGCGCTCGAAGCGACGGCTGAAAAATCGGCAAACAGAACGGACGAGGACAATATCGCGCTTCCGACGCGGAGGCCTTCGATGTTCCCCGAAGAAGCGATCAACATGTCGGGATCGAAAAAAACAGTGAATCCCGATGCGCTGCCGAATTACACTTCCACAAAAAAAATTTCGGGCGATGAGGGAAAAACATCCATCTCGTCATCGTCAACATCGCGGGGCATCGATGTG
>DATGXR010000202.1:0-1685 GCA_035298825.1 Bacteroidota bacterium | reverse complement strand
ATTCATCCTGTCAACGAAGGATCGAAGGTGTTGGAGGTCATGGGCGGGGGAGATTTGACTGTTCGTATGAAAGGGGATTTTAAGGGCGACCATCAGATCATCAAGAACAGCATTAATGCGCTTGGCGAATCAATGAAAAATGCGCTCACGGATGTCGCAGCAGCTGTGTCGGCAACGGCCAGTGCGAGTGCGGAGATTTCTTCAAGCACCGAACAGATGGCGGCAGGCGCGCAGGAACAAACGCAGCAGACGAGCGAAGTCATGAGCGCCATTGAAGAGATGACGAAGACGATCCAGGATACCACAAAGAATGCAAGCGATGCGGCGCAGGCGGCAAAACAGGCCGGTGCGAGCGCGAAAGAAGGCGGGCGAGTTGTTCTTGAAACGATGGAAGGGATGAAGCGCATCGCCGAAGTCGTGAAACAATCCGCCGAGACGGTGCAGACGCTCGGCAAATCAAGCGATCAGATCGGCGAGATCATCCAGACAATCGACGACATTGCCGATCAGACGAATTTGCTTGCGTTGAATGCGGCGATTGAAGCCGCCAGAGCGGGTGAGCAGGGACGCGGATTCGCGGTGGTAGCGGATGAAGTCCGCAAGCTTGCCGACCGGACGACGAAGGCGACAAAAGAGATCGCAACAATGATCAAACAGATCCAGAAAGACACGCTCGGAGCCGTGGAGTCGATGCATCGCGGCACTCTTGAAGTGGAGAAAGGGAGAGCACTTGCAGAACGATCGAGTGTCTCGCTTCGTGAAATCATTGACGGTACGGAAACAGTAGCGAATAAAGTAATGATGGTGGCAACCGCAAGCGAAGAACAGTCGTCGGCGAGTGAACAGATCTCGAAAAATATCGAAGCCATTTCATCGGCCACACAGGAAGCCGCCGCCGGTACGGAGGAGATTGCGCGTGCAGCGGAAGATCTCAACCGTCTGACTGCAGGCTTGCAGACAATGCTTGGAAAATTTGTCATTACTGATGGAGCACATCGCGCCGTCAGTCGTGACGCACAACGGAAAAATTTTGCCCGGAGCGATGAACGGAAGCAAATACTTCAAGAAGTCTGATAGCGTATCTTGCTCAACTGTTCGAAAAAATCATCCCCTGTAATCGATAACGATAACAGGGGATTTTTTTTTGTTGCCAGCTGTTTCGGAATCGAACCCTACTCAGCGTCGTATCCGGTGGTGTGCTGTCTGAAAATCGAAACAACAGCCTCTTCCATAGCAGATCAATGAATATCAAGTCGAATCATTAAGGAGGCGAGGTTGCCGCAACGGTCAATGGCCGGGATGCCCGTCGAATCGGTTCCGATGATAGTGCCGAATCAGCGCGCCAAGTTTGATTAAACTGTCGCAATCGGCTTGGCGATACATCCCGGTCCTGTCAGGGGCTGTCGAGAGTAAAATATTGCTGCCTCCCCGGTCAAAATTCTGTTTAATGTATTTGAACAAACTATCGACAGGATAAAATTTACTATCGGAATACGTAAACCACACCGAACCATTCATTAATCCGTGACCTATTGATCTGTGATCACATCGTTGAGAAGTGATTTCATATTCAAATGGCAAATAATAATTGTCCGATCCAATCTGCCTGTGCGGATTGTGACCGCTTTCAGGTGGTGTGCGTTCTTCTCCATTGATGATATCCGTGGGAAAATATCGTATTGTTG
>DATGXR010000201.1:0-21604 GCA_035298825.1 Bacteroidota bacterium | reverse complement strand
TGAAATTCTATGTGATCGACGGCTACGCCGTGGCGCAGAAAACCGGCATGGGAAGCCGCGTCAACACGATCATGCAGACCTGCTTCTTCGCGATCTCCGGCGTGCTGCCGAAAGACGAAGCGATCGAACGGATCAAATATTCGATCAAGAAGACGTATGGCAAGAAGGGCGACAATATCGTTCAGCAGAACTTCAAGGCCGTCGATCAGACGCTCGAGCATTTGTTTAAAGTTGAAGTGCCGGCATGTGCAGACAGCTCGCTCGAGCTGCCGCCCGTGGTTTCGGCGAAGGCGCCCGAGTTCGTGCAGCAGGTGACGGCGAAAATGATCGCCGGCAAAGGTGACGAGCTTCCGGTCAGCGCCCTGCCTGACGACGGAACATTCCCCGTCGGAACGGCGATGTGGGAGAAACGCAATATCGCGCTCGAGATTCCGGTCTGGGACGAGAACCTCTGTATCCAGTGCGGCAAGTGCGCGCTTGTCTGTCCCCATGCGACGATCCGCATCAAGGTGTACGATGAGGCGAATCTCGCCGGCGCGCCCGAAACATTCAAGAGCACGAACTATCGCGGCAACGAATTCAAGGGACAGAAATATTCGATTCAGGTCGCTCCCGAGGATTGTACGGGCTGCGGCATCTGCGTCGAAATCTGCCCGGCCAAGAATAAATCGGAAGTGCGTCTGAAGGCAATCAACATGGCCGCACAGCCTCCGCTGCGCGAGTCGGAACGCGCCAACTGGGACTTCTTCCTCGGCATTCCCCAGGCCGATCGCACAAAGATCGCCATGGAAACGATCAAAGGCTCGCAGTTCCTTGAGCCGCTCTTCGAATTCTCGGGCGCATGCTCCGGCTGCGGCGAAACCCCGTACGTGAAACTCGTGAGCCAGCTCTTCGGCGACCGCACGCTCATTGCAAACGCAACGGGCTGCTCGTCCATCTACGGCGGCAACCTTCCCACAACACCGTGGACGAAGAATGCCGACGGACGCGGACCGGCGTGGGCCAATTCGCTCTTCGAGGACAACGCTGAATTCGGACTCGGCTTCCGGTTATCCGTGGACAAGAATACTGAATTCGCGCAGGAATTGCTGAAGAAGCTCGCCCCGACACTTGGCGCCGAACTTGCCGATGCAATCCTCAAGGCCGATCAGTCGACTGAGGAAAAGATCTACGCGCAGCGTGAACGCGTGAAGATCCTGAAAGAGAAGCTCGCAGGAAATACGTCGACCGAGGCGAAACACCTGCTTGTCGTGGCAGATTATCTCGTGAAAAAATCTGTGTGGATCATGGGCGGAGACGGTTGGGCGTACGATATCGGGTACGGCGGTCTCGATCATGTGATCGCATCGGGCAAGAACGTCAACATCCTCGTGCTCGATACCGAAGTTTATTCGAACACAGGCGGACAGATGTCGAAGTCATCACCGCGCGGCGCGGTTGCGAAATTCGCGGCCGGCGGCAAGGGCACGGCCAAGAAAGATCTCGGTCTGATGGCGATGACATATGGTTCGGTCTACGTGGCACGCATCGCAATGGGCGCAAGCGATCTTCATACGGTTAAGACGATCCTCGAGGCGGAAGCCTACGACGGTCCGTCGTTGATCATCGCCTACAGCCATTGTATCGCTCACGGCATCAACATGACCGACGGCATGAACCAGCAGAAGCTCGCTGTCGAGAGCGGACACTGGCCGCTGTTCCGCTACAATCCCGCGCTTGCGCATGAAGGAAAGAATCCGTTCAAACTGGATTCGAAACTTCCGAAGATCAAGCTCGAAGAGTACGCCTATTCGGAAATCCGCTACAAGATGCTCACGAAGAGCAATCCGGCCGAAGCGGCCCGTTTGCTTGAGCTTGCTCAGAACGATGTGAATGCACGCTGGAGTTATTACGAACAGCTTGCGGCCATGAAGTTCGAAGGCGATGTGAAGAAGTAATCGAATCGATGCGTGCAGGGCGAAATGCTATTTCGCCCTGCCAATCGACATGCATACATTCCCCGTTCAGACACATGACCTGTGCCGGAACGGGGATTGTTATTTCCTGAGCAGCTTGAATGCATGCACCCAGTCGTTGCTCACAAATCCGGGAATGCACCACAGGATGCATAACGGTTCGATCGCCCGAGCGGCTTCCGCTTTCCCAAGGTCCTCAATTTCCCATCCGAATTGCTGCAGGATTTTTTTGACATCCGCTTTGGCTTCATCGCTGTTGCCGGCAATGAACATCGTCGGTTTCACGCCTCCGAAATCGGGATTGACCATCACCGCATATCCTGCCGAACTGAACGCCTTCACAAAATGCGCATCCGGCACCAGCTTCTGCAACCGCTCCATGAGCGAGTCCTCCAGTGTCGTGAAATATTTCAGCACACCGTTCACGGGCGGGGCGTCGGCAATCGGATTTGTTGCGTCGATCACAGTCTTGCCCTTGAGATTGCCCGCCTGGGCCGACCTCAACGCAGACTCAGCTCCCGTGCCCTTCACAGCAAGCACGACGATGTTTCCGAAATGCGCCGTGTCGGTGAATGAGCCGATCTTCGCTTTGGCGTCAATTTTTGTTTTCAGCTCTTCGTGCTTCTCCGTATGGTTTGTGCCGACCATGACCTCATGGCCGTGTTTGATAAATCCGTTGGCGAGCGTTTGTCCGACGACTCCTGAACCGAGTATGCCGATCTTCATAGCGAACCCCCTTTCAAGTGAGAGATGATGATCATCTGCATTATTGAAACCGTGATCTGTAAATAAAGTTCCTGACAATCCATCGCAACGGCGATCGCTCCATGCCAGATGAGTCCATGCGGATTGACGCGCGTCACGTCACCGAAGTTGTATCTTTCAACTTTTATTCACACCTTATTTATTATTCATCATCTCCGGCCTGTATGAAAAAGATATTCAGATATGTTGCAGTCGTGCTCAGCCTCCTGACCGGCGCCTCTTCAGTCTCGGCCGACTGGGTCGCGAGCAATTCGGGCCTCACGAATACGAACGTGTACGCGCTCGTCGTGAGCGGCTCGATGATGTTCGCCGCAACGAACGGAGGCGGCGTCTACCGTTCGCTGAACGATGGCGCCACGTGGGACCCGGTTAATACCGGCCTTTCGAATCTCAATGTGTATTCGTTGATTGTGAGCGGAACATATCTCTTTGCCGGGACTGTCGGAGGGGGAGTGTTCCTCTCCACGAATAATGGCTTGAACTGGTACCAGGTCAACGCCGGCATCACCAATACGCACATCCAGGCGTTTGCACAAAGCGGCACCTACTTATTTGCGGGCACAGATGGAAGCGGGATCTTTCTCACGACGACGACGGGCGCGTCGTGGAGTCCGGTCAATGTCGGACTGACGAATAAAAATGTCAACGTTATGGCCGTGTCGGGTACGAGCCTGTTTGCAGGAACGAATATGGGAGGCGTCTTCCGATCGGCGGACAATGGGAACAACTGGAGTCCGGTCAATACCGGCTTGAGCGGAACGGCGCTCGCCATCACCTCGTTCGCCGTGAGCGGCACGTATCTGTTTGCGGGCACGGCAGACGGCGTGTATCGGTCGGCCGATAACGGAACATCCTGGAGCGCCGTCAACACCGGACTCACACGTGTTTCGGTCTATGCATTCGCTTCGGCAGGGGTGGCGCTCTATGCGGCAACAGCCGACGGTGTGTTTTATACGGTCAATAACGGAGAGAACTGGTACGGTCTGGGACTGCGCTCGACAGGCGCGAGTGTGCGAACGTTTGCGATCTCGGGACAGTATCTGTATACGGGAACTCTCGGCACCGGTGTGTGGAAACGATTCCTGTCCGACTTCACAACGGGCGTTGGCGAAAGCGCATTGACCTCCGCACCGCACCGAATTGCGCTCGAACAGAATTATCCGAATCCGTTCAATCCGTCGACGACAATCGTGTACGAAACCGCTTCGGCCAGTCATGTCGAATTGGCGGTCTTCGATGTGCTCGGCCGCCGCGTCGCAACTGTTGTCGATCGGGAAGAGTCGCCCGGATGTCATGTTGCCATGTTTGATGCCTCTCGCTGCGCCAGTGGAATGTATTTTCTCAGGTTCTCGAATGAAAACCGTACGGTGACACGACGCATGGTTGTTCAAAAATAAAAATTATTTCATGCACTTGGAACGCTCTATGGCACATCTCATATGGAACGAAAGCTACAGCGTGGGCTGTCGCGAAATCGATTTACAGCACAAGGGACTGCTCGATCTTGTCAATAAGATTTACGACCTTGATCCGAATGTCGTCTCGAAAGCGGAAATCTTCGCAACGCTCAACGCGCTCGTGAAATACGCGCAGACGCATTTCGCGACAGAGGAGCGCATCCTCCGCGCGCATCACTATCCTCACTTCGACGAGCATCACAAGGAGCATGAGGCGTTTATCATGGATGTGTTCAGGTTTGCCGAGCGACTTGAAAAGAAGGATCCGAACATCCACCGCAAAATCGTCGACTACATTCGCAACTGGTATACGGTGCATATTCTGGGGATGGATCGGGGGTACAAGGAATTTCTTGCCTCGAAAGGCGTGGTCTGATGTGAGGAGAAAGAATCAGGATCGATGTCGCCGGCGCTGAAACGATGCAATCACTTCGCGGGACGCCACGATGTGGTTACTTCGAGTGATGCTACAATGCTGGTACTTCGCGCAATACAGCGATGCGATTACTTTGCGTAACGTCTGCGAAGCACTTCATACATGAGCAGCGCGCCGGCAACCGACGCATTGAACGAATCAAGCGAACCGCGCATCGGAATCGAGACAAGGAAATCGCATTTCTCTTTCACGAGGCGCCGCATGCCGCGGCCCTCGTTGCCCACGACGATGGCCACGGGCATCGTGTAATCGATCTCCATGAACGTCTGCTTCGCGCCGATCTCCGTTCCAACAATCCACACACCCTGGTGTTTCAATTCGTCGATCGTCTGCGCGATGTTGGTGACCTTTGCAATGGGGAAGTGCGCGCTTGCGCCGGCTGAGGTCTTTGCAACCGTCTCGGTCACCGATGCCGCATTGTGTTTCGGAATGATGCCGCCATGGGCGCCCGTGCAGACGGCGCTGCGAATCAGCGCGCCGAGATTATGCGGATCTTCGATTTCATCGAAGATCAGAATGAACGGTCGTTCCTTCTTTGCCGCGGCGATCGCAAGAATGTCTTCAACCTCGCAGTACGCTTTCTCTCCCACGATCGCCACGATGCCCTGCGTCGTCTGCGAATCGGTATACTTGCCCAGCTTCTCGGCCTGAACATCCACACAGAGAATATTTCGCTCGCGCGCCATCTGCCTGATCGTGTGCAGCGCTTCGCCGTGCGTGGTCTTCGAGATGAGTATCTTTTCGATGAGCGTGCCCGAACGCAGGGCTTCGATCACCGGATGTCTTCCGACTATAACATTCATGGGATCCGTCGTTTCGTTGTGAATGCCGCGCACAGTGTCATGAAGCGTGCGCGTGCCCGATCATGCCTTGATCTTCGAACGCATCATGCGGAATCCCGCTGCGCCGATAACGATGAGAATGGCGGCGATGATCTGCGCTTCCGAGAGTCCGAACAGGAACCGCTCATTCAGCCGCCAGAATTCCACGATGAACCGCTCGGCGCCGGCAAGCATCAGATACGCCATGAACACTGTACCGTCGGGTCCGAGGCGCTTGCGCGATTTCCACAGGAAGTAGAACATCACCGAACAGATGAGGAATTCGTAAACGGGCGTCGGATGACACAACACCGTGTCCGGCACGACGCCGTGGGGATAGCGGGATGTGATCTCGGGAAAATTCTTGAACGCTGCCGACGGGGGATACGTGCCTTTTGAATAATCCGTTCCCCAGGGCAGCGTCGTTGGAAATCCGTAATCGCCGTCGCCGGCCAGATGGCACCCGATGCGGGCGATGCCGTATGCAAGCAGAAGGGGTGGGGCCACGGCGTCGGCCGTGCGCAGGAAGCTGACTTTTTCTCTCCGCAAATAAAGCCCGATGAAGATCGTGGCGAGAATGAATCCGCCATAAAACGTGAGTCCCCCGGGAGAGAATGCCATGGAGACCGGGTTATCCAGAAAGTCGCCCCAGTTTTCAATCAGATACAAAAGCTTCGATCCGGCGATCCCTCCGGCGAGCGCCAGCAGCGTGATCGTGCTTCCCATCTCGGGATTCATTTTCTTGCGACGCAGTTCGCCGGTTAAAATTGTGGAGCCAATGATGAATGAAATGCCCATCATGAGTCCGAAGCTGTAGATGGGGACGCCGCCGATTGTGAATAACACAGGAATCATGCGTAAAACAACTTTCTGCCGTGGTAGGGTCTGATGATTGCCGCAGCGGTCATTTCTGTACCGGTGCGGAGCGGTGGATATCGGGTTTGTGCGAAGGCTTTTGCATGTCGGCAATGCGCTTGGCCTCGAATTCGTCTGTGCCCGTATAAACGGTCATGAACGGATGCTCGGGCAGCTGCACGACCTTCACGCCGGCGGGCGTGACCTTCAGTGTTGCCGTATTTTCCTGTCCATCCTTCTTGAAGATCGTGAAGTGGACGGTGCCGTTGAGATCGAAGTAGATCTTGTGATATTTCGCTCCGCCAACCGCCGGCATGCTCATTGCGGGCGCGCTCAAGCCGTGTATCTTCCACGTCACGGTGCGCCTCTGGAACGATTCTTCGATCAGGATCTGATAATTGAAATTCGTGAATTGCTTCACGGTCTCGACAAGAAACAGCGTGCCGAATTTTTGGAGCGTCTCGTCGTAGGCGGGTACGACAAGGAGGCGGTATTCGATCTCTGACTTTTTCTTCGCGGCCATGAGTGAATTGGAAAAATGGATTGATCGTCTCGTGTCTGCTTCGCTCGGTACTTCACTCTCTCTCTATGACACCCCTCGCACGTGATCTGCAATGCGATTGAGGTCGACGTCCTGCTGCGTATGCGTATCCAGATTCTTCAACACTGCTTTTCCCTGAGCCAGTTCGTTCGCGCCTGCGACAATGACGGCGCGCGCCTGCTGCCGGTCCGCTTCTCGCATCTGCGCCTTCAGACTCCGATTCAGAAAATCCGTTTCTGCCGCGATGCCTTCAGCGCGCAGTTTCATCGTTGTTGTGATGGCCCATGCGCGCGCGTCCTGATCGGCCGCCGCCAGGAATACCTGCGGGCGGTTCGCGGGCGCCGCAAAATTCATTTTCTCGAGCACCATCATGAGGCGTTCAATGCCTGCCGCAAATCCCACGGCGGGAGTGGCCTTGCCGCCGAGCTCCTTCGTGAGAAGATCGTATCGGCCGCCGCCTGCCAACGCGCTTTGCGATCCGAGCTCCGTGCTCGTGAGCTCGAATGCGGTCTTCGTATAATAATCGAGTCCCCGCACAAGGCGCGGATCGACCGTGAACGGGATCTCCAGCAGTGTGAGCAGTTCCTTCACGCGTTCGAAATGCGCGCGGCATTCATCGTTCAAATGATCGGTGATGCGCGGCATGTCTTTCGTCAATTCGATATCGCGCTCGTCCTTCGAATCAAGCACGCGCATCGGATTGGCATCGATGCGGTTGCGGCTTTCGGCCGAGAGCTGATCGGCGATCTTCACAAGTTCTGCGCGCAGGATCTCTTTGTAGCGCGGACGGCATTCTTCATCGCCCACGGAATTGATCTTGAGCGAAAAGTTCGAGACGCCGAATTGTTTGTAGATCTCGACGGCCATCGCGATGATCTCCGTGTCCGTTTCGGGCGTGGGAGAGCCGATGGCCTCGGCGCCGAACTGATGGAATTGGCGCAACCGGCCCGCTTGAGGACGCTCCTGACGGAACATCGGAGCGATGTAATACACCTTGACAAGCGGCTGCGCTTCGCCGAGATTGTTCTGTATGTACGAACGGATCACCGATGCGGTGCCCTCGGGCCTGAGCGTGATCGAGTCCCCCGAACGGTCCGTGAACGTATACATTTCCTTGCCGACGATGTCCGTCAGCTCGCCGATCGAACGCGAAAACAGCGATGTCTGTTCGAACATCGGCGTGCGTATCTCTTTGTAATTATAACGATGAAACACATCGCGAACAACCTGCTCTGCATATTGCCATCGCGCCGTTTCGGCCGGCAGAATATCTTTTGTACCTTTGATCGATTTTAGTATCACGGAAATTGTGCAAAATGGTGGGAGGGAAAATCGCAATGAAGGGACGGGGTATTCCCTGCATCGCTCAATTGTCCAAACATGCCGCTTCCTCCGTCTTGAATATCTCCATGACATCCTTCGGGGTCGGCGCTTCCAATAATTTTTTTCTAAATTCTTCCTTGTTCATCAGTCGTGAAATCCTGCTCAGCAGCTTGATATGGGGCCCCACCATATTGCCTTTTCCAATGAGCAGAAAAATCAAACGCACGGGTTGTTCGTCCAGCGCCTGATAATCGATCGGCTGCTTCGTCACAGCGAATGCCGCCACGATATCCGAGACCGCATCTGTTTTCCCGTGAGGAATGGCGAATCCGTTGCCGACGCCTGTGGACATGATCTTTTCGCGTTCGAAAATCGCTTCTTTCACCTTATCCTTGTCGAGAACCTTCGGCGAAATCGCAACGAGATCGATCAGTGTGTTGATGATGTCCGATTTCGAATCGCCTTCCATGTTTGTAAGTATGCGCGTTTCATCGAGGATATCGCTGATTTTCATGACTGCTCGTGCTCCGGTTGGTAAATATGGTTATTTAAATATACTGTTTTACCGCTGCAATGTAAAGAGCATACCCCCGTGATGTCGAGGCTCACGGAACACGCGGGCAGCGTGTGCCGTCCATCGATTTTTACTCCTGTTCCCCGTCTATGACCGGTGTAACAGGTCTTCCGCGTTCAAAATCGAAGAGTGTCTTTCTCTTCAGGTCTGCGATGCCGAGCTTGTACTCGATCTGTGCGCTCAGACTGTTCAGCTTCGTCGTCGTGAGGCGCTGCTGCGCTTGCGCCAGATCGTTGCGGCCGATCGTGCCCGTGCGAAATCGCTCGAGACTGATATCGTACCCTTTCTGTGCGACTGCCACATTCTTTTGAAGCACGCGGATGCGCGAATCGGCGGCGTTGATGCGGCCGAGCAGATCGAGGATTTCCTGTCTGATCTGGTCCTGCACATAGTCCTGTGCGGCAAGCGCGTTGTCGAATTGTATCTGCGCGGCCTGCACATCGTATGAATGCGCGCCCCAGTCGAAAAGTGGAAGTGTGACTGTCAGGGCGGCGCTGCGCGTTCTGCCGTACTGTCCGAGCAGATCGTCTGCAACGAGGGCCGATTTGTTGTACCCGTATGTGGCCGAGATGTCCATTCTGAATTCGTTGCGCGAGCGCGCGGCATCGATGTCAAGTTCGCGCTGCTGGACCGATCGCAAGGCCGACTGAATTTCGGCGCGGCTCGTGAGCGCCGTTTCAATGGCGCGCGCACTGTCGATTGTCAGCGGCGTGTATTCGAGTACGGCCGAGGGCTCCATCTGATCGCCGAGCGAGAGGCCGAGAAGCAGCTTCAGCTGGTTCTTCGTCCGCTCCACGTCCCTCGACGCGTTCAGCAGGTCGTTCTGGCTGCCGGCAAGGTCGACTTCCGACTGCAGCGCTTCCACTTCTGGAATGAGTCCGAATTCGAATTTCCTCTTTGCGGTCTGATACGACTCTTCGTTCTGACGCACCTGCTCCTTTACGATCGAATATCGCTCCACGGCCTGGTACGTTGTATAGAAACTCTCAGTCACGGCATAGACAATGTCGAGCTGGTTCTTCGCGAAATCGGCCTGCGCCTGCTCGAACGAAAGCCGGCTGCGCTCATCGCCGAGCCTGAGCTGATTCGTCGTGAAAAGCGGCTGACGGAACTCGACAAGAAAGTTGTTGAAGTAATCTTTTCCCGCGCGCGCCGACGAGCCGCCGCTTGTCTGATCGCGGCCGAAGACGTAATCGCTCACTGTGAGTGTGCCACCTGTGAACAAAATCGGCTGGCTGATCGACAGCGATCCCTGCATGCGCGTCGTGGTAAGGTTGAAATATTTATACTGCTGCGAAAGCGGATCGAACTGGTTCGAGAGTGCTTCCTGATAATTGGGCAGATCGAGCGAGGCGGCAACCGAAGTGCGCAGCCTGCGTTTCGCCGCTTCATAGTTGCTGCGCGATGCCCGGTACTGCGACGAGGCGTTCACGACCGCATAACCGGTTTTCAGCGCGCGATCGATGCACTCGTTCAGCGTCCAGATGGTTTGTTTTTCTGCGGCGGATCCGCGTATTACAAGGAAAGGGAAGAGCAGGAAAATCCAATTTCGTTTCATCGAATTCATTGTCATGGATTGAACATTCTATTTTTCATGCCATCAGCAGCGTATCGAAACTCTTCACTCCCGAGTGCCTGAGAGATTCTTCTGCGTGGGATATGGTGCCTTTATTTTTATGCGCCTATTCGTATCTGAGCGACTCGATCGGATTCTGATATGCCGCCTTGCGCGCGGGATAATATCCGAATGCGATGCCCACAAGCGCGGAAACGGTGAAGGAGATCAGCACAGCAGGCGCCGAAACGACGGTCTTCCATTCGGCGTAGAATGTGATGCCGACGGTCAACAGGTATCCGAGTACGATCCCGATGACTCCGCCCACGACGCTCAGGAATACCGCCTCGAATAAAAACTGCCCGAGCACATCTGCGCGCGTGGCGCCGATGGCGCGACGGATACCGATCTCTTTCGTACGCTCCATGACGGAGGCGAGCATAATGTTCATGATGCCGATGCCTCCCACGAGCAGCGAGATCGAAGCGATCGCGCCCATGACGATATTGAAGATGCGTTGCGTCTGCTGACTCTGCTCGACGAGCGCCTCGGGCACGATGATCTCGTAATCGTCCACACCATAATGCCGCCGCTCGAGTATGCGCCTCACGATCCCCGACGCCTCGTTCAGATCCGATCCCGCCCTGATCTTCACCGCGAGCTGATCGATGGCGGGCGCCGGCGGCTGCTGATCTGTGATCTGCTCGATGCCGTTGATGAAGTTGATATCGCCTGTGCCGGATTTCTTGGGACGTGTCAGCTTCAGCTGCGCCGTGGTCAACGGGACGTAGATATCCATGTTCACATTGTGGACCTTGATCGCTTCCATTTGTTTTCCGGACGATGCGCGGCGGCCCATCACACCGATCACAGTGAACCAGAGATTCTCGATTTTGATCTTCTTGTTGATCGGCTGTTCGAATTGAAAAAGCGCGTCCTTCACGTCACCGCCGATGACGCACACGTTTTCCTTCGCGGCCGAATGATGGTCCTGCAGGAACGTCCCCGCTTGGATCGTATAATTAAACGCCTCGGGAAACTGCGGCGTCGTGCCGATCACACGTGCGTCCTGGCGCATGCTCCGATACAACACGGGTGTTGTCTTTTCCCATTGGGGAACGATCGCCTCGACGAATGGACAAATCTCAAGAAGCGCGTCCCCGTCACGCAGTTCAAGTCCGGGTGAAAAATTTGCCTTCGCCTTCCCGAAACTCTGGGGAGTGGGTTCCTTCATGCGAATGATGATGTTGTTCACACCCATCAGCTGTATCTGCTCGAGCGCTTCCTGCCGGGCGCCCTCGCCGATCGAAAGCATCGCGATCACCGCAGCGACGCCGAAGATGATCCCGAGCGCCGTCAGCACCGAGCGCATCTTGTGCGTCAACAGGCCCGCCATTCCGATGGCAATGTTTTGCGAAATGTTCACAGGCGCGTCGCTTTCTGCGCGGGGGCGGATTTTTCAGGCGCCTTCGTTTCTTTCACCGTGGGATCCCGCAGGGCAACCTTGTCGCCTTCGCGCACGCCTTCCGTGATAACGATATTGTTCGAATTCTTCACGCCGACTTTTACTTCCTGCTGCCGGGGACGCGCGCTGTTCATCAGGTAGACCACCGTCCGGCCCTCCTTGTCGAACACCGATTCGATCGGCACAGACACCGCTTGGGGGATCGTCTCGATGAGGATCTCGTTGCCTGTGGTCATGCCCGGTTTGAGGATGGGATCGGTTCCGTGTATGCCGATGATGACCTCGAACGTCTTCAGACTTGACCCCTGGCTCTTCTGCTGGCCGATGGTTCCCACTTCTTCCACCGTGCCGGTGAATTGTTTGTCGGGAAACGCATCGAGGGCGATCTTCACCTTCTGACCCTTTTTCACCTTGCTGATGTCAACCTCGTTGATGTTCGTCACCACCTGCATCTTTGAGAGATCGGGAAGGCTGACAAGCGACATGCCCGGCCACGGCGTATTGCCGACTGAAATCTTGCGGCCTGTGTTCCAATTGATCTCGTAGACGACCAGACCCGGAATCGGCGCCTTCATCGTATAGAGGACCTTCTCGTCGTTGGCGCGTTTGATATCCGATTCGATCTGCCGGATGCGCAGCATGAACTTGCTCGTCTCCGTCTTGTCGACGATCACCTGCGTGGCGATTTTTTTCTTCGTCTGTTCCCAGGCGATGCGGCTCTTCTGCAGACTGATGTCCGCTTCCTTGCGCGCGACATCCGATTCGAATTTCATCTTTTCTACCTGGAGCTTCGCCTGTTCGTACGTGAGCTCGGCATTGGTGAGCGATGCATCCTGGTCCGAATTCCGATAGCCCTGATCGGCGATCATCTTCTCATAATCGGACCGCGCAATGCTCAGATCGTTTTGTTTGTCCGCGATCTGTTTGTCGACATCGGTCGTTGCGAAGCGCATAACCTCGTCGCCGGCTTTAATCGTCGTGCCCTCGGGCACCAGATACACAATCTGCAGCTGGCCGGCGCGCGTGCGGGGAGTGGTCAGTGTGACTGAATTTGCAGCCCGGATTTCTCCGCTCACGCTGATGCTCACAGAGAAATCAGTTTTTTTAGCAGTTGTCGATGCGACCGATGCAGTTTCGGGAATGGCATAGACAAACAGTATAATGATGAGTGCCACGACGCCGATGCCGGGAACGTAGAATCGTTTTTCACTGAAACGTTGAATGTAGGAATGCATGGGTTTCATAGTAAGCCTTATCGGTGGAAGGAAACAGCAAATATTGCAAATGATTCGATCGGATGCAATATAAAAATGCGCATCGATGAACTTCTCGACAGGGGAAAGTGATTCTGGATGTTGGAGAGGAACAGGACAACTAGTGCATTGCACCATTTCGGAATGGCGAATCAGCGCGTGCAGGCAATCAACGAAGACGTTTCTTCAAATACGCGACGCCCTGGCGCAACAGCTTTTTGTCCACGGATTGCGGCAGACGAACGCTCCCGATTGCCTCGGGCAGCACGAGGCGCACTGCACCGTCCTTCGACTTTTTATCGATCCGCATCGTCTCGTACAGCGCATCAAACTCGAGCGGGAGTGAGGCAAGCCGCGGCATGGGAATGTCAGCCACATCCTTTTCGATCGTGTCAAACTCCGATTGCGACAGCATCCCGAGCGAAACGGCGATACGCGCCTCGGCGAGCATCCCGAGAATCACGCCTTCGCCATGCTTGAGCTTCGAAAAGTGTCCCGCATGCTCGAGCGCATGACCGATCGTATGGCCGAAGTTGAGGATCGCCCGGCGTCCCTGTTCACGCTCGTCTTCTTCAACGACCTCGGCCTTCATGCGGCAGCATTCGGCCACGACGCGCTTCATCACGTCCGTCCGGCATGCGAGGATGTCCCCCTGACGCACGGCAACGTCCGCATAGAATGCCGCGTTCATGATGATGCCGTATTTGATCACTTCGCCGAGTCCGCACACGACTTCACGCTTGGGCAGCGTTGCGAGCGTATCCACATCGGCCAGAACGAAATCGGGTTGATAGAAGGCGCCCACCATATTTTTTCCAAGCCGGTGATTGATCGCGACTTTTCCTCCCACCGAGCTGTCTACCTGCGCCAGCAGCGTGGTCGGCACCTGCACGAATCGTACGCCGCGCTGGTACGTGGCGGCGATAAAGCCCGCCAGATCGCCGATAACGCCTCCGCCCACGGCGACGATCGCGGCGTTGCGCTCGATCCGATGTGTGAGAAGATCGGCGAACACTGCCTCCGCGCGCGAGAACGATTTTTCTTTTTCTCCCGGCGGGATTATGATCGTGTGCACCGCGCAACCCGCACGTTTCAGGCTCCGCACCACACGCGATCCATAGAGCGGGGCGACGTTGCTGTCCGTGATCACGACGGCGGAGGAGGGGAGACCGCGCGACGTGTAGTATGCGCCGAACGAGTCGATGAGTCCCGATCCGACCTCGATCGGATACCTGCGGTCGCCGAGATCGACGATCACTGTTTCGACAGAGTCAGTGTTCAATGAGGCCGCGGAGTTGTTTAGTGAGTTCATCGATCGTCATCCCGATTTTTTTATCGTCCGTGTTCATGATGATGTCGGCGCGTTCGTAGTACGGAGTGCGCCGTTCGAGCAGCGAGCGGATCTTGGCCATGAGCGGCTCGCCGTCGAGCAGTTTGCCCCGCTCGTCGCGGAGCATCGGCCGGTCGCCTTTAGAATGAAGCCGCTTGTAGATCTGCTCCTCGTTCACTTTCAGATACACAACGATGCCGGTGGATTTTACATAGGTGAGTGTGTCTTCGTTTGCCAGGGTGCCGCCGCCGAGCGAGATGATCGTCTTGTGGGCCGACGCGGCGATTTCCTCGAGGAGCTTTCGTTCGATTGCGCGGAAATACTGTTCGCCATTTTCCGAAAAAATCTCGTTGATCTTCTTTGCTTCACGATCTTCGATCGCGACATCCAGGTCGATGAAGTTGTACCCGATCGTATTGGCGAGGATCGGTCCAATCGTGCTTTTCCCACTCCCCATGAATCCCACAAGAAAAATAATCTTCCTTACATCCGACGCTTGCTTTTTCACGCGTAATCCGTTCTATCCTGCAAAAAAAAATCCCGCTGTGCATCTCTGTGAGCGGGCCGAAATGATCATTCTATATAAAGTGAAAATTAGAAAACAATCGCAAGTCCAGCCGAATAATTAATTCCGTTCAGATTGATTGTCGTATGCGACGGTGTGCGCGACAGGAGAACGCGGACGCCCCCGTACGTGGTCGCAGACTGATCGAACACGTTTGTTGCGCTGATTTGCGGATCGCGGAAGCGGAGCTGTCCCTCGATGCCGAGCATCGGCGTGATCATCCATCGCAAACCGGTCGACACCTGTATGCCGAGCGCGCTGTTGACACCGTCGGAGCGCGAGTCTGCGTTGCCGATACTGTAGTTGCGCTTGCCTTTATAATATCCGATCCCGCCGCCGAGATAGAAGACGATTGTGTTGGAACTGATGGGCACCGAATAATAGCCGCTCAGCTCGATCGGCATGATCTCATATCCGTCCGTGCGCGGTACGAGCACGTCATTATACGGACCGCTGTATGTGAGGAGCGTTTGCTGACTGCCTTTAATCTGTTCCACCGCGAGCCCGATATACCATCGTTCCCAGAATGTGCGCACGCGCACCTCGGCGCCGAATCCGAAATTGGACGACACATTGGCCATATCGGCGATGATCTGGGGATTGTCGACGTTGTAAAAAATGCGGGTGTTGGTTGTAAACGAGGCTTTGCCGAGGAGCATCACGGAATCATCGGCGTACGCCGCAAGGGCGTACGCCGAGAACATGCTTATGAGAATTGCAGTTCGAAGCACGGAGTGCCTCCGAAAAGAGTTAACCTGCGCTTAGCGGTAGAACTGATCTCTGTTGTCTTCGATCTTCGCGTTTTCTTTGACTTTCTCAAGCCACGATGTGATCGCGCGCTGTTTCTTTTCCTGAAGGATCTGCGCCGCAATCACAGCGCGTTGAGCCGTCAGTGCGGCGTTATCAACTGCGGGACGCGAGAGGACTTTCAGGAGATAGACGCCGCGTGCGCCTTCAATCGGCTGCGACACTTTGCCGATCTCAAGCGATTTGGCCGCTCCCGCAAACGCGTAATCCCTGCCGACGCCGGTGATGCCGCCGCCGTAAGTAAACACGCCCGTCGTATCGACACGCACGCGCGCATCGCCTGCGGCGAGTGTGCGCAGATCACCCGTATCGCCGACCGTTCCGCGTTTCTGCGCGGCAATGTCTTTCAGCTTCGCCATCTTCATCTTATACAACACGCGCGGCTGGAGGTTTGGTTTCACCTCATCCAGCGAGCGCACGCCTTCCTTTTTCACTTCCGAGATCTTCGCCACGATATAGCCGCCTGTGACTTCGTAGACTTCACTGATATCGCCAAGATCCTGGCGGAAGGCAAATTTGTTGAGCGATTCATAATAGCCGAGTCCGGGAACCATCGTGCCTTTTTGGAATTCGGGAGTTTCCTGCACCGTCAGACCGAAGCTCTCTGCGTCTTTCTCGAACTTGCCGTCTTTGGCGACATACGCGAAATCCTGCGCGCGCTGGAATGATGCATCGCGCGTCTGGCTGCTGGCCTTCACTGTCATCAGAATATCCGCAACCTTCAATTCGCGCGACTCGCGTCCTTCAATCTTGATGACGTGAATGCCGAACTGTGTCTTCACGGGACCGATCACATCGCCCGGTTTGCCTTTGAGCGCCGCTTCTTCGAATTCTTTTACCATACGGCCTTTGCCGAACCATCCAAGATCACCGCCCGACGAGCTGGCGCCGGGTTCGGTCGAATACTGGCGGGCGAGTGCAGCGAAATCTTCGCCCTTCTTTGCTCGCGCGATGAGCTCTTTGGCAAGCTTCATCGATTCCGCTTCCTTGTCTTTCGCGCCACTCAACAGGATGTGTCTGGCTTTCACAGACGGTTCGCCTGTTTTTTCTTCGACGATCTTCATCACGTGAATGCCGTCGGCATCGTTGATCGGTCCGATGATCTCGCCCGGCTTGGCCGAGAAGATCGCTTTTTCCTTGACTGGTGAAACTTCGCCATGACGGATTACGACCGGATCAAGCTGGCCTTCCGAATATTTTTTCTGAAGCTCGACGAAATCCGCTCCAGTCTTCGCCTGCTGAAGCACGCTGTTGAGCTCGTTGATGATGTCGGCCGAGTCGGCGGCCGACGGCTTGTCGCTGAAGAAGATGTATTTCAACTTGCGCAGCGCCGGATTCTTGAACTCGGCCTGATGCTCGTTGTAGTACTTCCTCAGATCGTCGTCAGTCACTTTCACGTCGGCATCCTGAATGAATGCATTCGGATCGAAATACGCGTATTCCGCGCTGATCTTCAGATTCTGATCGAGGAATTTCTGCTCGATTTCGCCCGGTGTGGCGATCACGGTCGAAAGGAGAAGGCTCTGCATTTTTTCCGCAAGCCGCTGCTGTTTGAGCGCGTCTTCAACCTGGACCAGGATGTCCTTGTTGCGCGGATCGCTCAGCGCGTTTTCGTATGCGGCGCGGTTGAATTGGCCGGTTGAATCACGGAAGTTCTGCACGAGAATTTCGGGCGGATTTTCGCCGCGCACCCAATCGACGATTTCCTGATCGGTGACTTTGATGCCCGCGCGTTCGCTCTCATGTTCCACAAGCGTCTGCGTGACCATGTTGTTCCAGACCTGTTCACGGATCATGCGGTATGTGTTTTCGTCAGGATCCTGCTTCGTCTGCATTTTCTGCTGTTCTGCCTGCTTTTTGACGAGTTCTGAAAATTCAGTGTTCGAAATTTTCTTTCCGTCGATTATGCCGATTGTATCGTGTGACTTTGAACGGATACCGACGTAATCCATTCCCCATTCGAATACGATGGTGATCAAGAAGACAACAACGAGACCAATTAAGATGGCAGGCATGCTGTCCCGCATTTTCGTCATAATAGCCATACTGAAATAGCGCTCCTTACTGCAATGAACGTGATAGTGATTGATGAACCGGATAGTCTTTAGTAAAAAAATATAATGGAAATACGCCTGAAAATCAATGGAAGATTTTCGATTCGCAAAAAAATCATACACGCATGGTAAAAAAAGCTGCATACGTGCGGCAAAAATTTTCAAACGCTGCGGGAAGAAAAATATTTTTGTATTTGCTCCGCGACCAAGTTTTTCGTAAATTCAAGAGTGGTTTCATCACCACATTTTTTTTGGCGTGTTCGTCTAACGGTTAGGACGGAGCCCTCTCAAGGCTTAAATACGGGTTCGATTCCCGTACGCGCTACTTTTTCCCCCGGCTTCATCGGTCCACTTACAATTTCTACCACTGAGGCATGCGGAGCATCATGATGGGTGGCAGTGAACGACTGACTGCTGATGATGAATTATTTCGCCTCATTAAAGATGGCGATGCCGAGGCGCTGAAGGTGCTGTTCAAACGATACTATGCGCCCTTGTGCCGGTTTTCCGCTTCGATCGTCAAAAACGACGAGAGTGCTGAAGAGGTCGTCTCCGATATGTTCGTCGACCTCTGGCTGAAACGCGCGGCGATCGAAATCCGTGCCGGTGTCAGGCAATACCTCTACGGCGCGGTGCGCAACCGTTCGTTGAACGTCCTGCGTTCGTACGGCATCCCGACGAAGCAGTTCGATCACGACGAGGAAGACCTCACGAGTCCGGAATTCAACGCCGATCGCCCGCTCCTCTATAAAGAACTCGAACGCAGCATCGATGCGTTCATCAATCGCATGCCCGAACGCCGGCGCCTCATCTTCCGCATGCACCGCATCGACGGCCTGACCTATCAGGAAATCGCAGAGATCCTTTCCCTCTCCATTCACACAGTGCAGAACCAAATGGTTGAAGCGGTAAAATTCCTCTATCGCTGCGCAAAGCTTCATCGCTGATCCTCGCTCCGGCCGATTCACGATGCACGCGCATCGGCCGGATGCTCTGCTTCACACTCACACAAAAAAAGAATTTTTTTCCCTCTGCCGCATAGTAGGTCGGACTCCGATTTTGTGTCGTAAGAGATAGCGACGCTATTTCTTCATTTCACTTTTCAGGAGCGGCCTCTTATGGACGATCCGCAAATTATCGAACTCGCCGCGCGGTACGTCACAGGATCGGCGACGGCGGACGAGATTGAATTGCTCAACACGCTGCTGCAGGATCCCCGGTACGCGGAAATCTTCCGCCGTGTCAATTCCACCTGGCTCGAGGCAGGCAAAGTCACCCCGCGCCCCGAATTCGATGCTGAATGGGGACTCACCCGGCTTACCGAAAAATTGAAACAACATGAACCTGCCTTTCAATGGGAGCCGGCCCCTCGTCACCCGGCGCGAAGACTCCGCGCGTACGTCGCATACGGCGTGGGCGCTGCTCTTGCTGTCGTCTTCCTCGTGGCGGGAATCGCCATGTTCAGAACGAATTCCGCCGCCCCTATTGCAGCGATCGACTGGATCGAAAAGAGCACACGCATGGGCGAGAAGATCATCGTTGCGCTCCCCGACGGATCGACGATCACGCTTAACGCCGACAGCAGAATGTCGTATAGGTCCGACTTCAACAATCAGTCTCGCGAGGTGTTCCTTGAAGGCGAGGGATATTTCGAGATCAAGCACGATGAGTCACGACCATTCATTGTGCACTCGGGCTCCGTCGTCACAAAGGACCTCGGCACATCATTCAACATCAGCAGTTATCCGTCCGACCGGACTGTCAGGGTCTCGCTCGTCAAGGGAAGTATTCAGGTCTCCGCTCGCGGCGATGAAGACATCAAAGGCGGCATCGTGCTGTCGCCTCTTCAGCAATTCACATTTAATAAGCAGCGCGGTACATCGACGATTGCCGCGTTCGACACATCCGGGATTGCCGGCTGGAGGGACGGACATTACGTCTTCGATGACACGCCGCTGTCCGTCGTCTGCACGGAGATGGAACGCGAATACGGCGTGAAGTTCGATGTGGCTGATACGGCAATGGCACATCGCCCAATCAGAGCCGACTTCAGGAACCAATCAGTCTGGACGGTGGCCGAGATTCTCAGGAAAGCCACAGGCATGTCCTATACGGCGGTGAAAGATCAAAACACACTGAAAAAATTAATCTTCGCGAAAAGAAAATGAAATCGATCATACGACTATTGACGCTGTATATGCTGCTTGCATTGTGCTTCACCCCCGAATTGCTTCAATGCGCGATCCGTGATTCATCATCCGTCCCGGAGCGAAAAGCGTCTGCCGACACGGAAACGGGCCTGCGCGATGTGCGCGTCTCGATACGCGCGGCCAATCCCTCACTGAAAACGATCTTCGATGAGGTTGAATCACAAACCCGGTTCAGGTTCGTCTATATGAAAGATGACGTGCCGCTTTCCGACGCCAGTCCGACCGATCCCGGTGACTATCAGCTCGGCGTCCTGCTGCAGGACCTGTCGCGACGGCATGGACTCGTGTTTAACCGAATCAACGACCGTATCGTCGTGAAACGCTCGGGCAGCGGCCGCGCCGAAACAGTCACGCTCACCGGCGTCGTGCGCGATGCGTCGACGAACGAACCTCTTGTCTTTGCCACGGTCGCCGTTGAGGGCACACAGCAGGGAACAACGGCCGATGCGAACGGGCGCTACATGCTCCAGCTCACCCCCGGTGCGTGCACGCTGCGCTGCGCGTTTGTCGGCTACAGAACTGACAAATTTGCGGTGACGGTCGAGGGCGATTCGCAGTTGAATATCGCGCTCACCGCAACCGATGTCGTGCTGCAGGATGTAACGGTCTTCGCACACAGAATGGACGATGCGGGCCAGGCAGAGGTCAATGCGCTGACGCTCCAAAGCGAGACGATCAAACGCGTCACTTCGCTCATCCCCGATGTCATGCGCTCGGTCCAGATGCTTCCCGGAGTCTCGACGAACAACGAATTCAGTTCCCGCTTCAACGTGCGCGGCGGGAACCAGGACGAAAACCTTGTCGTTGTCAACGGCACACAGGTCTACGATCCGTTTCATGTCAAGGAAGTCTCGAACGCGAGCATCGGCATCTTCAACGCCGATATGATACGCAAAATGGATCTCATCACCGGCGGCTTCACGGCTCGCTACGGAGACAAGATGAGCTCCGTGCTCAATATCGAATATCGCGAAGGCAGCCACGACCGCGTTAAAGGCATGATGAGTCTGAGCATGATGGACGCCAATATGCTTGTCGAAGGACCCATGGGCGAGCAGGGCTCGTTCATTATCGGCGGGCGTAAAAGTTATTTTGAATACGTCATGAAGATGTTGGATGCCGGACCGTACTTTCATCCTTCATTCTACGACATCCAGGGAGTTTTCGCGTATGCGCCGAGTACATCAGACAAACTCATGCTGAAGCTCATACACTCGGGCGACGACTTTTTCGAAGATCCGCACCGGCAGGACGATCCCTTCAGCCAGTGGGTCGGATACGACAGGGCGGGCGCGCGCTATACGGTCACGCAACAAAGCGGCGACTCTGTTGATAACCGTGCGACGTATTACAGCAACATGGCCGCGTTGCAGTACACGCACATCCTTTCATCCGACGCGGTCTTGAAAAGCGAAGTGTCGCTGTACGATCAACGCGAGAATGAGGATTACTGGACCGATCGTTATTATCGATACAAGGCGGCAAATCCGCAGACGATGTATTTCTATAATACGACACAGCAGTATCAGCACCGGAGTATCCTCGAGATTCGCACGCTCGAAGCGAATTCGTCGCTCGATCTTCAGATCGCGCCTTCGTATGGTATTAAAACCGGTCTCAGCTATCAGGATATCAAAT
>DATGXR010000200.1:0-2988 GCA_035298825.1 Bacteroidota bacterium | reverse complement strand
CCGTTCTTCACATTATAATTGTATCCGCGAAGCGGAAGAGCAGGCGACAGGAATGCATAATCTTCAACATTTTGGATCGGGATGCCGCCCGATTCAAATTCGCGATTGATCCATCCTTCCGTGCCGCCGATGAAGAAGTGCTGCGGATTTCTTCCCATGCTGATGCCGCCCGACCAGCGAACGGCGAATGAATAATCGCGCCACATCTTCAAGTACGTCCGATAGTCGAATGTCACAGTCTGGAAGTTCAGCGAATTCGATCCGAGTGCCGGCGAGATCATGGCATTCAGATTATAGCGTGTGCCGTTATTGGGCGCCGTATAGCCCCAGAGCGTGTTATCGTGCACGATGCTGAAGGAAGGAATCAGGAGTCCGCGTTTCTGCGGTTCAATGAAACTGTAATCGAGATTCTCGCGCAGCAGATTCATCCACGACAATCCGAACTCGAACCGGTTGAAGCGATCGACCGGGTACGAGGCCGAGAGGGAGATGCCCCAGGTGCGGAAGCGGTAGAGCGAGACGCTGCCGAACGGATCGTCCAGATAGAGGAATCGCGCGCTGTGATATCCCTGGATGCCGTAATCGATCTTCGCCGGCAGATAATAATATGCCAGCACATAGTCGCTGTTCTTCAAATCGAGCAGCAGGTTGGTCAAAAAATAAATTTGGTGATCGCCCAGCATATCGCTGAAGGCCATCATCGTCGTGCCCTGCACGCCGTAAAATGTGTTGAAGGCGGCGTTGCCATACACGATATCCGGCGTGAAGTTAAGTTTGTACTTGTTGATCTTGTAGTTGCCTTCGTCGTCGACGCTATTCTCGACGGTAAGATTTTTACCCGCAGGAGCCGCGCCCGGCGCAGAGCTGACGATCTCGTGTTTTTTCGTCGTGTCTTCGGCGAAGACATAGTTATTAAAATCAATCCGGATATTATTGCCGTAGACTGCCGTCGTATCCGATTTCTTTTCGTTTCGGGTCGCTACAGACACAGCCGACACCGATGTGGTATCACTCAGGCGCTTGGCGAGATTTGCCTGGCGTTTCAGATATTCTGTTTGTTCGAGTTCGGCAACTCCGACTTTCTTTTCGAACGGCGTCTTCAACAGGAAGATATCGAATCCCGCTTCGTTCAGCGACGAGAATGAAAGCTTGTTTGCATCGGCCGAGAGCGAAAGTTGATACACGCCGGTGAGCGAATTCGTGATCGGCCGGTCCTCGCCCGTTGCGAGCGTGCGCTCGTAAATATTGTTGATGCCGTTCTTGTCCGAAACATACAGGAGCTTCGTGCCGTCGGGCGACGGAATCGGATTTGACTTATCACAATTCGGATCGAACGTGATGCGTTTCATCACGCCGGTTTCCGTGTTGATCGAATAGATATCGGTTTGGGAGTAATTGTATTTCCAGATCTTGAAATTCGCCGGCAGTGAAAGCGGCGTCACAAAGTCGCGTCTGTCGGAAGTAAAATAGATCGTCTTGCCGTCCGAGGCCCAGATCGGATCGGCATCGCTGAAGACGTCGTCCGTGACCGCTTTGAGTTCCTTCGTTAACAGCGAATAGGTATAGATATCCGACTGGTCCGCCTTATCGCCCACGAAGGCAAGTTTATCGCCCAGAGGCGACCAGTGAACGGAGAAGACGCCTTCAAGCGGGATCTTGATCTTGTCGATATCCTCCGACGCCACATCGACCACATAGATCGCATCGGCCTCTCCGCTTTTTGCCGAAAGCGCGATCTTTTTTCCATCCGGCGACCAGGTGATGCCAGGCGTGAGAAGATGTAGTTCTTCGAAATTTTTCGTGCGCTGTCCATCGACGATCTTCGAAACCTTGTTGTCAATTGTCGAGAGAATGAACACGTCGAAGTAATCGTTCCTGTCCGAAATGAACGCGATCTTGTCGCCCTGCGGCGAAATGGCGGGACTGGTGTTATAAAAATTTCCGTCCTTTGTATGGTTGGTCAGCCGCGTCGCAAAATCGGACGGATCTTCGCGCTTTGCGATGTCGGGCCAGTAGAGGACCTTCTCCTCCTTCTGCCAGCGCTCCGAGAGTTCGGACACAGAGAGTCCGATCGTACTTTTAAATCCCGCATCAACAGATCGTGAACCCTTGATGCGGTTGAGAATTTCGGAAATTTTCGGTTCTCCGTACTTCGTGGCAATATAGTACCAGACGGATTGTCCACCGCGGTAGGCGAAATATCCGCCGAGATATTCGATCGGCGGCAGATACGTGTGTATTGTCGCATCGCGCATGAACATATCCGAGTTCGTATCCCATTTGAGCGATTCGTATTCGGCCAGGCCCTCGTTGAACCACATCGGCAGCTGGAGCCGGATATTGTTCGAGATGATCGATTGAATCGATCCGCCGTAGAACATGTCGTTCAGCACGGCGTGCACGAGTTCGTGATGGATCACGTGACGAAATTGCTTGTAATTGCCTTCGAACGGGATGACGACGCGATTCTTAAAAAGCTCCGTCACGCCGCCGATCCCCTCTTCCATGTATTCGCTCACGACGTTCGTCTGCTGAAAATCGTTGTGCGAATTATAGATCATCAGCGGAATGCGATTGTTGATCTGATAGCGGAAGCTTTTGCTGATTGCCGTATAGGCAGATTCGGCGGCCGAAGCGGCGAAATACGCGAGAGGCAGTCCCTCCTGATAGAAGTAAATATCGAAGTGGTCGGTCTGGATAAATGACCATTCGAATTTCTTGTACTGGACTTTATTTTTGCCGAAATTGCCCTCCTGGGCGCTCGCACTCAACAGAGGAAGAAGAAGGCACACAACAAGCAGTAATTTTTTCATAGATGTACGCTCCGAGACGCTCGTTATCTGTTATGTTCAACACGTAGAATGAGGCAATAATTCCATACGCTTTGCCGGCACTGCCGTCACATGCATGCGGACAGCCGCAGAGACACGTGCTTGTGAGGGCAGAGACGCATGCGCGCTCAGCGGCGCCTGCGCGGTTTATGCTTTT
>DATGXR010000199.1:0-1892 GCA_035298825.1 Bacteroidota bacterium | reverse complement strand
AACATCGCCATCATCGCACACGTCGATCATGGCAAGACCACGCTTGTCGATCAATTGCTGCGGCAGACCGGCACATTCAGGGATAATCAGATCGTCGAAACGCGCGTCATGGATTCGAACGATCAGGAACGCGAACGCGGCATTACGATCCTCGCAAAGAACACCTCCGTCTTTTACAAATCCGCCGAGCACAAGGCGGTCTATAAGATCAACATCGTCGACACTCCGGGCCACTCCGACTTCGCAGGCGAGGTCGAGCGGACGCTCAAGATGGTCGACGGCGTGCTCCTGCTTGTCGATGCCGCCGAAGGACCGCTGCCGGGCACAAAGTTCGTGCTGAAAAAATCTCTCGACTTGAATCTGCATCCGATTGTCGTCATCAACAAAATCGACCGCAAGGATGCCCGGCCGCATGAAGTGCTCGATGAAGTCTTCGAACTCTTTTTATCGCTCGGCGCAAACGACAAGCAGCTTGATTTTACGACGATCTACGCCATTTCGAAACAGGGCATTGCAAAAAAAGAACTGGAAGAGGAATCCACAAACCTGGTACCGCTGCTTGAGGCGATCATCAACAAGATTCCCGCTCCCGAAGGCGATCCGCATTCTCCTTTCCAGATGCTCGTCACGACGATCGACTACAACGATTATCTCGGCCGTCTGGGCATCGGCAAAGTGCACCGCGGCGCGATGAAGCTGGGCGGCGCCATGAAAATTATCCGCCGCGACGGCGTTGTCGAAGATGCGCGCGTCACGAAGCTCTACACGTTCGAAGGCCTGAAGCGCATCGAAGTGCAGGAGTCGAGCGTGGGCGACATCATCGCCATTGCGGGCATGGAGGATATCGATATCGGCGAGACGATTGCCGATGCCGCCGATCCCTCGCCGCTTCCGTTTGTGGCGATCGAAGAACCGACGCTCTCGATGATGTTCGTCGTGAATAATTCGCCCTTTGCAGGTCTCGAGGGAAAATACGTCACGACGCGCCACCTGGGCGAGCGCCTGGCAAAAGAACTCCGCTCGAACGTGTCGTTGCGGATCGAGCTGACCGATTCACCTGACGCCTTTTTGGTGTCGGGCCGCGGCGAACTGCATTTGGGCGTCCTGATCGAGAACATGCGGCGCGAGGGCTTCGAGCTCCAGGTCTCGCGACCCGAAGTGATCATGAAGCGCATCGACGATGTGATGTGCGAACCCGTCGAGCATGCCATTATCGACGTGCCGGATGAGCACGCGGGCGTCGTCATCGAGAATATGGGCAGGCGCAAGGCCGAGATGAAGAATATGATTTCCTCCAACGGCAATACGCGCCTGGAATTCTTCGTGCCGGCGCGCGGACTGATCGGCTTCCGAAATGAATTCATGACGCAAACGCGGGGCACGGGCATTCTGCATCATAATTTCCACGGCTACGAGCCCTACAAGGGCGATATGACGCACCGCACGCGCGGAGCGCTTGTGGCGATGGAAAACGGCGAGGCCGTGGCCTACGGCATGTTCAAATTGTCGGAACGCTCCACGTTCTTCATTGATCCCGGCGTGAAGGTCTATGTGGGGATGATCGTCGGCGAGAACAACCGCGAGCACGACATGACGGTCAATGTCTGCAAGGCCAAGGCGCTCACGAATATGCGCGCCTCGGGATCGGACGAAGCCGTGCGGCTTGAGCCGGCCAAAGTGTTGACGCTCGAGCAGGCGATCGAATGGATCGGCGACGACGAATACGTCGAGATCACGCCCAAGTCGATCCGTCTGCGCAAGAAAATTCTCGATCCGCTTGAACGCAACCGCTCATCGAAGAAAAAAGTCGAGACCGAATAATATACGCAGGGTGTGCAGAGCATCAGGCATGCCCTGTGGCTTTCACTCTCCACCAAGGGTGAAGGCGATGA
>DATGXR010000198.1:0-1857 GCA_035298825.1 Bacteroidota bacterium | reverse complement strand
TGCGAATCGTCGAAGATCTGATGCGTCGCGTCCAATCGTAATCCGTCGAAATGATATTCCTCGATCCAGTACACGGCGTTCGAAATGAAAAATTCGCGGACTGATTTCGAATTCTTTCCGTCGAAGTTGATTGCATCGCCCCATTCGTTGTCGTACTTGTCGGTAAAATAATCTTTCGAGAATGCGCGAATGTAATTTCCATCCGGACCGAAATGATTGTAGACAACATCGAGGATCACGCCCATGCCGAGCTCGTGCGAGCGGTTGATGAATTTCCGATAATCGTCCGGCTGCCCGTACTGACGCGCGGGCGCAAACAAATTCACACCGTCGTACCCCCAACCGAATTCGCCGGGGAAGTCGGCGATCGGCATCAATTCAATCACCGTGATGCCGAGATCGGCAAGTTCTTCGAGCTGTTCAATTGCCGCGTCGAGCGTCCCTTCGCGCGTGAATGTGCCAAGATGCAATTCATAAATGATCTGCCCCTCGGCGCCGACACCTTTCCATTCCTGATCCGACCATTCGAATTTTGTCGGATCGACGACGCATGAGGGTCCATGCGGTCCCTCGGGTTGCAGACGCGATGCGGGATCGGGGTAGAGTTCCTTCTTCTCGTCGAGCCTGTAGCGATAGAGCGAGCCCACGTGCGCCATGGTGCTGACGCCTGAAAAATATCCGTTGCGCTCGTCCTTCAGCGTAAACGATTTTTGGCCGTCGGACTTTCGGGTTCCGTCTTCGAGCACGAGTTCGACTTTCTTGTGCCCTGGGGCCCATACTCTGAAATGCACATTTCCTTCATCCGACACTTCCGCGCCGATCGGGAGCGCGCGGAATTGCTTCACGTGAACTTCACCGACTCTCGTATGCATATGCGTCCCCATGGTGTCTACGGATTCGTTTAGGATGTCGCGCCCAACGTTTCAGCCTCGCACATAAACTGGAGTAAGCCTCCCGCGTCCGCCCGCACAAGCGAGGCAGGGATCTCTTTCGATGATGCCGGCGTCTTGCGCAATCGCTGCATGACGGCCGCTTTGCTCTTCCCCGACACGATGAACAGTATCGACCTCGATCGGTTGATCACCGGGAGCGTCAGCGACACGCGCCATGCTTTCAGCATCGGAACGAACACAGCGCCGACCGGTTGCTGTGTCTCCTCAACGATGTCGGTGCCCGGAAACAACGACGCCGTGTGGCCATCGTCTCCGATGCCCAGCAGTGTCAGGTCGAATGTCAGGTCCGGCAGATATGTCGTCAGCTCGCGCGCATAGAGCGCGGCAGCCTCGCCGGGCTGCATCTCTCCGTGTATGCGATGAATGTTCTCTTTCGGCACAGGCACATGCGACAGGAGCGAAGAATGCGCCATGCCGAAGTTGCTTTCCGGATCGGTCGGCGGCACGCAGCGTTCATCGCCAAAATAGATATGGACTTTTTTCCAATCGATCCGCTGCTTCAACGGATCGCTTCCCAGCATCCGATAGACGCCCTGAGGTGAACGGCCTCCCGAAAGCGCGCAGTGACACACCTGCCGCTCGCGTATGGCGGTTTCTATCGTCCGCGTGATCTCGGCGGCCGCGGCCGATTCGAGTTCGACAAGCGAATTATATGTTAACATTGTTCGCTGCATATGATTCCCTTCCTTATTCCCGGCCCGCCGTGTAATCCTGCGTCTGCAGATCGTTCGTTTCCTGACGCATGCATCCAAGGATCCACCAATGCCCTTCGCACGCAAGAAGATCGTCGGCCTCCGACGGCCCCCACGATCCGCGCGCATATGTCGTGAGCGCGGGGGCATGGTCTTCCATCCAGCCTGCGCGTATCGAATCGATGAACTTCCAGGCAAGTTCGATTTCGTCA
>DATGXR010000197.1:0-1764 GCA_035298825.1 Bacteroidota bacterium | reverse complement strand
GACAATTCCATGTGTGTTGTTGCCCGTCTTTAATCCGGCAAGCGAGACGATTTTGTTCCGAACATTCATGAGTACACCGATCCAGCGGGGAAGCGGTGAGACGAATGCATCGACGATATCATCGATGCCGATCGCATTGTGGGCATCATCGAAGACGCCGCCGAAGCTATCGATATAATCGTATTTGTCGCGTCCCGGAAACAACAGGGATTTTTCGGGAAAATCCATTTGTGTAATTTTCATGGCGAGTATATTTATGAATGCGTCGTTGAATTTTTCAAATTATTACAATAAACGATCCAGAATAGTATTCCGGCAATCGACTCAATGATGATCGCTGTCCACATCGAATCGTTCACCCTTCCGCGATGTGTTTGAATGTAATAATACCGGCAGATAATTTCCGTGCGTGAAAGATCGGAAGGAATGCGCACGTTTACAAATAAAGTCTGCAAGTGCCGCACTTCGGGCTGCCAAATGGATAATTCAGCAGGTCTTCCGATTGAAATATGAACTGGTTTCTGAAAAAAAAATTGGTACATTGTCATTCAGCCGCATAGGAATACATGAATGTTCTTCTTGTTGTATGGTCACATCAACCCATTTTTTCAAAAAACGATCGTATCATCCAAAAAGACCTACCATGAACATTAAACGAAAAATCTGGTTGCTCACAGCAGGCTTTGTCCTTCTGGGAGGATCAGGAGCACAAGCGCAATCCCCCGATCAAGTCCGCCAACCTCTCAGCGCTGTCACAAGCGATACCGTGCGAACGATCGCACCATACTTCATCAAGGCCACAACGAAGAAGAAAACGCCGGATGCCGAAGGATTCATCCAGCGCTGGCTGCTTCTGGAACCGATCATCAAACCGAATCGCGGCAATACTGTCTTTACCGACAGCTACATCAGGAAAGCATTTGATACGCTCTATTTTCCAAACCAGTTTACGATTCTTCCCAAAGACGGCGAGAAGGTCACTGTGGCAGGCAAGGATCTCACATGGCATGCATTGGAGAGCACGAAATTCAATGTCAAACTATTCCGGTTTGCGTACGGGTTGAACAAACCTTTTTACGGCATCATCTTTTGGGCTGTCACCGTCGTGAACAGTCCGCAGGAAATCAATAATGTGCGAATGGCAGTGGGATCAAACTCGGCGTCGATGTGGTGGCTCAATGGAAAGGAAGCGGTCATCCTTTCCGGAGACAGGCGCATGGTGATGGACGATTGCGTCTCGCCCCGCTTGACGCTGAACAAAGGAAAAAACATTATCCGCGGAGCGGTCATCAACGGGCCGGGGATGAGCGATTTTTGTCTTCGCTTCCTTGATGAAAAAGGACAGCCGATTAAAAACATTACGATCACCTGCGAATAAAATTCACTTGCCATCGTATTGACGATTTCACTTGAAGAGAAAATGAAATTATGAAAAATATCATTGCACACACGGGCGCAACAATCCTGTTGTCGTTGCTCTTATCCGCAACAGTGATTGCACAGACAGGGAAACCATTCATCCACGATCCGTCGACAATCGTCGTCTGTGACGGGAAGTATTATACATTCGGCACCGGCCGCGGCGGATTGATCTCCGAGGACGGGTGGACATGGAATGGCGGTGCCGAACGCCCCGGAGGCGGAGCCGCACCGGATGTGATAAAAATCGGCGATCGCTACCTGGTCCTCTATGGCTCCACGGGCGGAGGTCTGGGAGGCGGACATGCCGGCAAGATCAATACAATGTGGAATAAAACGCTTGAT
>DATGXR010000196.1:0-2139 GCA_035298825.1 Bacteroidota bacterium | reverse complement strand
GACAATTCCATGTGTGTTGTTGCCCGTCTTTAATCCGGCAAGCGAGACGATTTTGTTCCGAACATTCATGAGTACACCGATCCAGCGGGGAAGCGGTGAGACGAATGCATCGACGATATCATCGATGCCGATCGCATTGTGTTCATCATCGAAGACGCCGCCGAAGCTGTCGATGTAATCGTATTTGTCGCGTCCCGGAAATAACAGGGATTTTTCGGGAAAATCCATTTGTGTAATTTTCATGGCGAGTATGATTATGAATGAGTCGTTGAATTTTTCAAATTATTAAAATATACGATCCAGAAAAGAATTCCGAGAATCGACTCAATGATGATCGCTGTCCACATCGAATCATTCACCCTTCCCCGCATCAGTTCGGTACTGCTTAAGATTGCCAGTCCTGTCATTGTGATTCCGGTTGATAGGCAAATTGCCTGGCGCATCGCCGAGTGCGGCAGTCTTCGCACGCTGAAGAGCAACACAGAGAGTCCCAGCATAAACATGGATGCGCGGCGGCAAAGAATCGTGGTTGCCGTAGACGACTGCAATCCTATGCCTTCGACAAAGGAGACCGGAGTAAAGAACAATTGGGCGAAGAGAAAGACAAACAATAATGATGTGCCGACAGAGACAATATTATAGAGTTTCATATTTCCCCGATGTGGTTGAATGTAAGAATATCGGCCGACAAATTCCGTGCGTGAAAAATCGGAAGGAATGCGCACGATTACAAATAAAGTCTGCAAGTGCCGCACTTCGGGTCGCCAAATGTGAATTTCAGCGGGTCAATCGTTTCGTCCAGGATTTCCCGACCACTTGATGATCGAACGGTGTTCTCTGATTTCCGCCGTCACTATCCTGCCTCAGCGGAACATACCGATTGAAATATGAACTGGTTTCTGAAAAAAAAATTGGTACATTGTCATTCAGCCGCAAAGGAATACACGAATGTTCTTCTTGTCATATGGTCAAATCAACCCATTTTTTTGAAACAATCTCATCATCCATAAAGACCTACTATGAACATTAAACGAAAAATCTGGCTGCTCACAGCAGGCTTTCTTCTTTTGGGAGGATCGGGAGCACAAGCGCAATCCCCTGATCAAGTACGCCAACCTCTCAACGCTGTCACAAGCGATACCGTGCGAACGATCGCACCATACTTCATCAAGGCCACAACAAAAAAAAAGACGCCGGATGCCGAAGGATTCATCCAGCGCTGGCTGCTTCTGGAACCGATCAACAAACCGAACCGCGGCAATACCGTCTTTACAGACAGCTACATCAGGAAAGCGTTTGATACCCTCTATTTTCCAAACCAGTTTACCATTCTTCCCAAAGACGGCGAGAAGGTCACTGTGGCAGGCAAGGATCTCACATGGCATGCATTGGAGAGCAAGAAATTCAATGTCAAACTCTTTCGTTTTGCGTACGGATTGAACAAACCTTTTTATGGCATCATCTTTTGGGCTGTCACTGTTGTGAGCAGTCCGCAAGAACTCAACAATGTGCGAATGGCAGTGGGATCAAACTCTGCGTCGATGTGGTGGCTCAACGGAAAGGAAGCGGTCATCCTTTCCGGCGACAGGCGCATGGTGATGGACGATTGCGTCTCGCCCCGTTTAACGCTCAAGAAAGGAAAAAACATCATCCGTGGAGCGGTCATCAACGGGCCGGGGATGAGCGATTTCTGTCTTCGCTTCCTTGATGAAAAAGGACAGCCGATTAAAAACATCACGATCACCTGCGAATAAATTCACTTGCCATCGTATTGACGATCTCACTTGAAGAGAAAATGAAATTATGAAAAATAACATTGCACACACGAGCGCAACACTTCTGTTGTCGTTGCTCTTATCCGGAACAGTGATTGCACAGACAGGGAAACCATTCATCCACGATCCGTCGACAATCGTCGTCTGTGACGGGAAGTATTATACATTCGGCACCGGCCGCGGCGGATTGATCTCCGAGGACGGGTGGACATGGAATGGCGGCGCCGAACGCCCCGGAGGCGGAGCCGCACCGGATGTGATAAAAATCGGCGATCGCTACCTGGTCCTCTATGGCTCCACGGGCGGAGGTCTGGGAGGCGGACATGCCGGCAAGATCAATACAATGTGGAATAAAACGCTTGAT
>DATGXR010000195.1:0-6906 GCA_035298825.1 Bacteroidota bacterium | reverse complement strand
CCGTCGGCGAACTGATCCCGGAAATCGTAGAAATTAAACCGGCGCACCTTAAAGGGACAGTTATTCGAGCAATAGCGCGTGCCGACGCAGCGGTTATATGCCATCTGGTTCAATCCGTCGGGACTGTGTGTCGTTGCAACGACAGGACAGACGTTTTCGCACGGGGCATTATCGCAATGCTGGCAGAGCATCGGCTGCAGGCTCACCGTGGGATCATCGGGAGTGCCCGAGAAATACCGATCGATGCGTATCCATGCCATATCGCGTCCGCGCCGCACCTGGTCCTTGCCGACAATCGGGATGTTGTTCTCGACATAACACGCGGCCGTGCAGGCTCCGCAGCCCGTGCATTTATTCAGGTCGATCGACATCGCCCACTTCATCTGGCCGTAGCGGACCGGCTCGGTGATGCTCATGGGCCGGTGCCGCTCCTCGCGGATGAATTCAGGATTCTCCTCGTACTCCGCAACCGTGCCTTCGCGAATGATCTCACGCTTGTGATGAAGATCCTTCACGAACGCATCATCGATTGCATGATATTCCTGCGTCGAGACAAGCTCGTACGTGCCGATTCCCTTCGCAGCTGTTACCGTCGTGTAGATCCAGGGCGAGAGTCCGCCTGATTTCAGAAGCAACTTCTGCGCGTCGACGCCGACATTCGCGCCGACAGTGCCCGCAACGCTTCTGCCGTAGCCGAGCGCGATCGCCGCCACATTGTCGGCCATGCCAGCTTGGATATAAACCGGCGCCGAAATCTTCCTGCCTGCCTGCACGAGGTCGATCAGATCGTTGTCGCGGACGCCGAGCGCTTTGGCGGTGGACGGCGACATGGCCGCATAATTGTCCCACACGATTTTCGAAACCGGATTGGTCAGTTCCTGCAGCCATCCGTTGTTCGAGAACCGTCCGTCGCCGAGATATTCGCTTTCGTGCAGCATCACGACGAACGGGGCAGCGGCGGACGGTTTTATGTCCGTTATTGATTCGCTGCGGAAGGCGGCATGTTGTGCCGACGGTTCATCGAGCGTGAAGACACCGTCGTGCAGCGCCGCAAACCAGAGCGTGTTGAAATCAGCGGTTGTCTTTCGCAGCGAAGCCACATCTTTCTGCCAGCGCTGTCTGAGATACTCGTGATAGATCGTTTCCTTGTACGCATTGGATGTGCCCGAGATCCAGACAAGCAGCGCCGATTCCTTCTGGCGCGAATCGTAGAGCGGATTGATCACCGGCTGCTGAAGACTGATCACGCCCGTGCGCGTCTGGAAATCGTTCCAGGATTCGAATCCGCTGTGTATCGGAAGCGCGAATGTCGACGCCGACGAGGTTTCATTCTGCTGCTCGATGAGCGAGACGGAGATCGGAACCTTTTGCAGTGCCTCGGCGTAGCCGTAATCGGGCGCAAGATGAAACACGGGATTCGAGTCGAAGTGAATCACAGCGGCCACTCCTCCGCCGTTCATCTTCGCGATGAGGGCTTCCCATTCCTCGCGCGATGCATGTCCGGCATGCACAACCGCGGACTGGTCTTTTCTGTACAGGGCCGAATTGCCGAGTGCATCGTTCAGCAAATTGACTGCGACATGCACATCCTCAGGCAGCGTCCGGCCCGCATAGACGATCGCCTCGCCCTTATGCGCAATGAGGTCCTTCACGACTCTGTTGAGACCTTCTTCGTTCAGCGAATATTTCTTCGCAAACGATGAAAGCGTTGTTCCCGCGACTGACCTGAGCGCGCTCGACGATGCAACCGGCGCGATGTTATTTTTGATGACGATCTCGTTGATGAGCGCAAGCACGAATTCAATCTGCGCATCCGGCCTCAGGCGGAATCTCATATCGGCGTTCATGCCGGTCATTGTCATGCGGGCTTCGACTGCATAGAAGCGCGAGAACGTCTTAAGATTTGAGGCGTCCCGATTTTGCGCAAACAGCCGCATCGCTTCAACGCTGTTGCCTTCATTGCCGAGAAAGTCCGATTCAAGCGCGAGGATCACACGCGCCTGTTCCCAGGCAATCAGCGGAAACGCATCGCCCCCTGTCGATTTCTTCCAAGCCGTTTGCCGGGGACCGTCGGGGAACAATTCATACGTATAGAGTTTCGTCGTCGGATACTTTGCGGCAAAGTCCTCCATCACCTTTTTCGTCGTTGGCGAGAGGATCGAATGGGAGACGATCGCAATCTCTTTTCCGCCTTGTGCCGCCGAGGCAAGCGCGGCAACCATCGCATCATCCGCATTTTTCCAATTCGACTTGCCGAATCCCATCCCCGAAAACCGCTGCATCGGTTCCCTGAGGCGTTCGGGATCGTAGAGATTCATCATGCTCGCCTGTCCCTTCGGACAGATTTTTCCCTGATTGACCGGATGCTCGGGATTTCCGTCGACCTTGATCGGACGGCCTTCGCGTGTTTTGATGAGGATGCCGCAGGCATGTTCGCAGCCCATACAGGTTGATGCGTAAAAGTTCGCCTTACCGAGTGTGATTTCCTCCGGCTTCTTGTTGTACGGCACGATCTCGCCCTTGTCTCGGTAGTTCGTGCATCCGGCGGCGGCAAAGGCGGCGGATGCCGACAAGAGAGCCAGAAATTGTTTTCGCGAAATGCCCGAGAGCTCATCAGGAGAGAAGTCTGATGTCACGCCCTCCATGAACTCATGCGTCTTCGCATCGTCCGCGTCGGGATGATGAGCGTACTGCTTCAGGCTTTTCCAGTAGCGCGACTCGCTCGCACCGTTTCCGCTGTTCGTCTTATCCATGATACGCCGCGCCTTTTTTCGTTCGTTGAACAGCCATCGGATTTGGTGAGATCGTCACATCGGTCGTCCCGACACGCTTCGCACCCCGACGCTGTCCGAACACCATTGTGAAAGGATTCCGCGCAACGGCGACGAGAGCAGCAGCGCCGAGACCGATCGCGCCAAAAAATCTTCTGCGTCCCAGCGATGTCTTTTCAGATGAAGTCATAGAGTTACGCCCACACTGTATGTGTATGTAATTGTTAACGGAAGGAAGCCGATATCAGATCACCGATGGCATGCAAAACAATTATCCGGACCTTTTTTGATATTCGGTACGCCCGCAAGCTTTGTCGGCGCATTGCGGTGACAGTCGAGACAGTTCGCCATCGTAAATGAATTCGTTTGCCGCACGACATCCATCTCCTGCACGTTGCCGTGACAGGACTGGCATTCAATATGCTTGTTCACATGCACGCTGTGATTGAAGTACGCAAAGTCCGGCACCCGGTGTATTCGCTTCCAGGGGAGGGCTTTGCCTTCATTATAATATTGAGTGAGCTTGATGATTTCGGGTCGGTTCTTGCGGGCGACACTGTGGCAATTCATGCACGTTGCAACAGGAGGGATGGAAGCATGACGGGATGTTGTAACGCCGGTGTGACAGTACTGGCAGTCGATCGCCATCGTGCCCGCATGGAGTTTGTGTGAAAACAGAATTGGCTGCTCGGGTTCATAACCCACGCCGTCGCGTTCGGGACGCGAGACGAAGTATGTCAGGGCGAAGGAGCTTAGCGCGGTGAACAGAACGATCGGCAGGCGGATTTTCAGTACGTAATCGAGAAAAGATTTCTTCATTCAGGACCCTGCAAGGATTAAGGAGAATCTTTACCAGAATTACATCACCGTTATATGAATACATGCTTCCACATCAAAGCAGTATTGCGCCATTATAAAGAGAAAAATTAATGAATGCAACCGCCATTCGGCATAGGCACGGTGAACAATTGAGAATACGAACACGCTCCCGGTGAGGTACGCGGCATATACGTGAAAAAACAGGGGGCATAAATTAAAAGTTCCCAATTCGACCGTATTTTGGCGAAAATAATTCAGTATATTGAACACTCACGGAAGGCATTGCGCGTCGGCGGTTCCCGCCGGATTGAGACACACGGGACCTCGGATTCATATAGAAAAAACGATCGACCATATGATATATCTTCTTGCAGCATCGCTGATCTGGGCGTTTTCATTCGGATTGATCAAAGGAACGCTGACCGGCGTTGATTCCTCGTTCGTTTCATGCGTGCGGATGCTTATTTCATTTCTTCTGTTCGCTCCTTTCATACGACTGCGTAAGATTCCGCGCCCTCTCATGCTTCGACTGGCGGCGGCCGGAGGTGTTGAATATGGGTTCATGTATCTGTTCTATATTTATTCTTATCATTTCCTTCCGGCCTATCAGGTGGCGCTCTTCACGGTGTTCACCCCGCTCTATGTCGCTTTGATCGACGACGCATTCGAGAAGAAATTCAATCCCGAGATCCTGTTTACCGCGGCGCTTGCGGTGGCCGGAGCGGCGATCATTTCCTATCACGAAGGATCGATGCAGGCGGAACTCATCGGATTTTCAGTCATGCAGATTTCGAACATCTGCTTTGCCTTCGGACAGATCTATTATAGACGCATTCTGGGTCCGCGGCACATCAACGAGCTCAACATTTTTGGCATTGTGTATCTGGGTGCATTTGTCGTCACGGCCGTGTTTGCGGGAGCGATGTGGGATCGTACCACACTGCATCTGACACTGCAACAGGTACTCACACTGCTGTACTTGGGAGTTATCGCGTCGGGACTGGCCTTCTTCTTATGGAATTACGGTGCGCGGCGAACGGACAGCGGAGCGCTCGCCATATTCAACAATCTGAAGATTCCGCTGGCCGTCGGTGTGTCGATGCTCTTCTTCGGCGAGAACACAAATCCGATTCGCCTCACAATCGGCGGAGGCGTCGTGTTGGCGGCGCTTGTGATCAATGAGATCCTGATCAGAAGACGAATCCTGAGCTCACCGGGACTCTAGAACCTGCACAATGCGCCTTTCAGTTTTTATTGACCCCGGTCACTTGATTTTTCAACAATTTCTCGTATGTTAAAAACGCTTTAGCTGCATCAGTACGTTTATCGACACAACAATTATTGGAGACCATATGAAACGACTTGCTTCAATATTCTTTGTACTTGCCATGCTGCCGGCATTTCTGTGCGCAGGCAATTTGTCCGTGCAGATCTCACCGCTTTCAGCGATTTTTGGCGCCGCACCCGGAGACACAGTGGTCTATTTCGTCTCGTACACACATCAGGGTACCGATGCCGCAACGAATATCTCTGTCAAGGTTTCTCTCCCAAAAGCCTTGAAGTTTTTAAGCTCTTATCCGCTCGCGACGTCGAATGTCGACTCTTCGTATACATATACGATCGGCACGCTAAGCGGAATTAAAACCGGCATGATTATGGTCTCCACGCTCATCCCCAAGACTACTCCGTTGGGATCGAAATTGCATGCATCGGCTGTGATCAGCGGAACCGCTGCGAACGATCAACCCGAGGACAACACGGGCGTATCGGATTTGGAATTGTCGACGCCGGGACCGGATCTGTGGGTGTTCAATTGGGGATTGCTTGAAGAAATGGAAGCGGGCAATTTTTTAATGGCAGAACAGAATGTCGAATGCCAATTCGAATTCACTTATTTTAATTTTTCGAAATATCAAGCACAGAACGCGAAACTCATCGACACGCTGGCGCCGGGACTTCAATTCGTTTCGTCAAATCCCGCACCTTCAAGTACGGCCAACAACATCATTGTTTGGAATCTTGGCACGCTGGACGGATTTGCGGACGGGAAAATAAGCGTTGTGCTTAAACCCACAAAGACCGGCAACATCGTCAATGCGGCAGTGATGACGACAACCTCGGGAGACCAGAATCCCAAAAACGATCGGTCGACATTCACATTCGAAGTGAAACCGTTATTGCAACCGCGCCTGCTCAAGCCTCATGCTGTATTCGGAAGCGATGATCTGCTCCTGCTCGGAAAGAATCCGGCATTCAGCGGATTGGCAAAAGCCGGTGCCACGGTTGCGCTCTATGAAGGCGACAGCCTCGGCACATTCGGCGATTTTTCAAACCTTCATCCCAAACTGCTCGGAAGCGCAGTAGCGGGACCGGACCGCAAATGGCAGATCAAGCCGACCGGCATGACCGAA
The DNA here is from genome assembly GCA_035298825.1 of Bacteroidota bacterium. Lineage (GTDB taxonomy): Bacteria > Bacteroidota > Ignavibacteria > UBA10030 > UBA8401 > CAISDA01. The sequence continues at coordinate 905 of DATGXR010000195.1, read as the reverse complement.
TCGAAAACGTATTTCCTCTACGTTCGCGCGGAGTTGAACGGCCAGGCAAGCGCTCCCTTTTTCGATTTCTGGCAGCCGATCAAGATACGCATCGAACCGATGATCGATCTTTCGGGATTCGACATGGATCAATTTTCGGTCCAGACCGGCGACAATGTCGTCAAACCCGGAGCGCTCGGCACCACATCGGGTTCTCTTCCCGAGGCGGACCTGATCATCACCAAGCGATTGAATGCACCGTTCAACATCATGCAGGATACGACGCTGTGGGCCAATCACAAGATGAAGCTTCATATCAAGGAGGGTGACACAGAATGGGATGAGGAATGGCCGCCGACAAAAGTCGATCGTCCCGGACCGCCCTCGGGCAATCCGCTCGATCCCTTCGACTTCACATACAAGCACAAAGGATTCCGTGCCGGAGCGAAGGTTGAAGTGTGGTGTCTTCCCGAATATTACGATGAAAAGGGACAGCTTGTGCTTTCGGGTCTCGTCTGGGTGAAATGCCATGAGGTGTTGATCGATCCCGCCGGTTATGTGTACGATAAGGATATTGCAGGAACGACTGTTGAATGGCCTGAGGTGCCGCCTGCAAAATCGCTCATCAAGAACGCGACAGTCACATGCCTTGTGCGTACGGGTGACAACTCGTTTGTGAAGTGGGACGCCGCCTCGTACAATCAGGTCAATCCGCAGGTGACAGATTCGCTTACGAACGACAAGGTGCTGACGAATGGATATTTTGCGTTCTTTGTGCCGAGCGGTCAGTATCAGATCAACGCCACGGCGCCCGATTACATGGAATATGTGAGTCCGGTGCTCACCGTTGTCGACGAACCCGTCTATCATAACGTCGGCATGACGCATCTGCAGGCGAAGGAAGCCACGGCCGTTCGCTGGCCGAA
>DATGXR010000194.1:0-9565 GCA_035298825.1 Bacteroidota bacterium | reverse complement strand
TGTTACCGATTATCAAATTTTTTATGACGACTTGAGTCCCTATGGCATATGGGTCGAGTATCCCCGATACGGATATGTGTGGATGCCGGATCAGGTCGAACCCGGCTTCACTCCGTATGCGACTGCCGGCCGGTGGATCTTCACCGATGACGGCTGGACATGGGTGTCTGATTATTCCTGGGGATGGGCGCCGTTTCACTATGGGCGTTGGGATTATGATGGCAGACTTGGATGGTTCTGGGTGCCCGACTACGAATGGGCGCCGGCGTGGGTCGTGTGGCGCAGCGCGCCGGGGTATTACGGGTGGACGCCGCTGCGGCCCGGCGTCAGCATCACGGTTGCGATGGGCAGGGACTATCGTGATGGGGACGATCGCTGGGTGTTTGTCAGAGACGTGGATATGATGTATCCGGACATCGGCCATCGGTTCCTTGATCGTCGCAATACAATGATGATCATCAACAATTCAACTGTCATCGTCAACACGCGAAAAGACGATCGCCGCAACGCGACATACATCGCAGGTCCCGATCGGGATGAATTCCAGCGGGCGACGCGCACGCGAATCGATCCTGTTATCATTCGGGAAAACGACCGGCCGGGACATCATCTGAACCAGGGAGAGTTGCAACTCTACAGGCCGCGCATTGAAGCCAGAAGCCGCACGGGCCGAACACCTGTTCCACAAAAACTGAAGAAGCTTGATGAGCTCCAGCCCGTGATCGAACGAGACAGAGGCAACCAACAGCGAGAAGGAAATCCTCCAGTGCGCACCGATCAGCCGACGAGACAGCGTGAACGGACTCAGCCGCCTGCTGTGACTCCGGGACAAAGCGGCCAGCAACAAACCAAGCCGGCGGTGACCCCGCCGTCCATCGATCGCAAGGGTGAAAGGAAAGCGCCACCACCCAAGAACACTGTGCATCCAAAACGGACTCGCACTCAGCCGCCGCCGCCACCGCAACCGAAAAAAGATGAGGACGAAAAAGAAAAACGAAGAAGAGAACAGTAGAACAACGCAGGGAGGGAATATGGTTGAGCTTCTTGCAAGTGCGACAGGAGTGCCGCAGCTCATCGGCATCGCCGCCGATCACGGAGGTTACGAGCTCAAAGAGTATCTGATCAGAAAGCTGCGCGAAGCCGGTTGTGAGGTGGTCGATTTCGGCGCCGAGGAGCCGACGCTCGATGATGATTATCCGGATTATGTCGTACCGCTTGCGCGCGCGGTTGCAAGCGGTGAAGTGGAACGGGGCGTGGCCGTGTGCGCAAGCGGCGTCGGCGCCTGCATCATCGCCAATAAAGTGCCGAATGTGCGGGCATGCCTGATCAATGAATCCTTCTCCGCGCACCAGGGCGTTGAAGATGACAATTTAAATTTGATCTGTCTCGGCGGACTCGTGCTCGGGCATGCGCTTGCCTGGGAATTGGTGAAAACGTTTCTTGCCGCCCGGTACAGCAACGCCGAGCGCCATCAACGCAGACTGGCCAAAGTCGCCGATATTGAACATCAGAAATAAGATGTCTTCAAGCAAAAAAAAAACGGTCTTCCCATAAGAGAACATGTCCCCGGGCGTTCATACGCCGACACACATGAAAATAAAAAGGAGACGATGATCATGACGACTACTTCACAAGATCCCGATCAGACACGATTGGATCAATTGGCGATCAACACAATCCGTTTTCTTTCTGTCGACGCAGTGCAGAAGGCCGACAGCGGCCATCCCGGTCTGCCCTTGGGAGCCGCGCCCATGGCCTATGTGCTGTGGACCAGGTTTCTGAGGCACAATCCTGCAAATCCGCATTGGTTCAACCGCGACCGTTTCGTGCTCTCGGCAGGACACGGATCGATGCTGCTTTATAGTCTTCTGCATCTGACCGGTTACGATCTGCCGATCGAACAGATCAAACAATTTCGCCAGTGGGGCAGTCAGACACCCGGACATCCCGAGCGCGGACTGGCGCCGGGAGTGGAAGTGACAACCGGTCCGCTGGGACAGGGATTCGCAAACAGTGTCGGCATGGCCATTGCAGAAGAGTATCTTGCCGCGCGCTATAATCGTCCCGGCTACACGCTCATCGATCACGACACATACACGCTTGTCAGCGACGGCGATCTGATGGAAGGAGTCGCCTCTGAAGCGGCTTCGCTTGCCGGCCATCTGAAACTCGGCAAGCTCATCTGTTTCTATGACGACAATCTTGTCACACTGTCGTCGACCACGAATATCACATTTACAGAAGATCGCGCGGCGCGATTCGATGCCTATGGCTGGCACACGCAGACGATCACAGATGGAAATGATCTGCAGGCGATCGAGCAAGCCGTGAGCAACGCGCGCAATGAAAAGGAACGTCCCTCGCTGATTCTTGTGCGCACGCATCTGGGCTATGGCTCGCCTCACAAACAGGACACATTTGAAGCGCACGGCTCTCCCCTGGGTGAAGAGGAAGTGAAATTGACAAAGCAGGCGCTTGGATGGCCCATCGATCCTCCGTTTTTTGTGCCGGAAGAAGCGCGCGAGTATTTCAATCGCGCACTTGACAAAGGTGCGCGAGCCGAAGCCGAATGGGAAAACCTGCTCTCGGCATATGCGGCCGCATTTCCCGAGCAGGCCCGCGAATTCAGGGACATCACACGAGGCGATCTGCCAAAAGGGTGGGGCGATGAGATTGAGAAATTCCCCGCCGATTCGAAAGGCATGGCCACGCGTAACGCATCGGGCAAAGTGTTGAATGCGATCGCCAAGAAGCTTCCGTCGCTCATCGGAGGCTCGGCGGATCTGGATCCGTCGACAAAGACCGCACTGAAAGCAATGGGAGATTTTGGAAACACCGGCGATGGTGACACCGCCACACCGCAGGGATCATCGGGCGGGGGCTGGAGTTTTGCGGGACGCAATTTGCATCTGGGTGTGCGCGAGCATGCCATGGGATCGATCGCAAACGGGATGGCCGCCCACGAAGGCATCATTCCGTACACGGCCACCTTCCTCACATTTTCCGATTACATGCGCCCGCCGATCAGGCTGGCGGCGATCATGGAGCTCGGCGTGATTTTCGTTTTCACGCACGACAGCATCGGACTTGGTGAAGACGGTCCGACGCATCAGCCGGTAGAGCATGTGGCGTCGCTCAGGGCGATTCCGAATCTCTACGTGATGCGTCCCTGCGACGCGAATGAAACGGCCGAGGCGTGGCGCGTTGCCATACAAACGCGCAACCATCCGTCTGCGCTCATTCTCACACGGCAGGATGTGCCGACACTGGATCGGACAAAAGTGGCCCCTGCGGAAGGACTCTGGCGCGGCGCATACATTCTTGCCGACGCGCCCGCAGCCAAACCCGATTTGATTTTGATTGCAACAGGGTCGGAAGTCGGCGTGACTCTTCAGGCATACGAAAAACTGACGGCCGAAGGCATCAACGTCCGCATTGTGTCGATGCCGTGCTGGGAATTGTTCGAAGCGCAGACGGAAGAGTATCGTGAGTCGGTGCTTCCGTCATCGGTGCGCGCGCGTCTGGCGGTGGAAGCCGCATCGCCGCAAGGGTGGGAAAAGTACGTGGGCGATGAAGGCGAGGTGCTCGGCGTCAATCGCTTCGGAGCATCGGCTCCCGGCAGCGTGATGATGCGCGAATTCGGATTCACCGTCGATCATATCTGTGAATGCGCTCAACACGTGCTTGAGCAATCCGTTTCTGTCATCCGGCCGGTGAGCGGATACATCGAACAACATATGTAGCTCCCGGATTCGATCATAAAAAAAATTTTGGAGGTCTCATATGAATGAAAATCCTCTGCTTCAACTTGAAGCGTTGGGTCAAAGCATCTGGATGGACGTGCTCGGCCGCGGGATGATCACCTCGGGCGAGCTGAAGCGATACATCGAGGAAGACGGACTCTGCGGCGTGACATCCAATCCCTCGATTTTTGAAAAGGCGATTTCACAAAGCCATGATTATGACGACGCCATTCGTGCGCTGGCCCATGAAGGCAAAACCGAGGAAGAGATCTACACAACGATCACCGTGGAGGATATCCGTCATGCGGCCGATTTGTTCCGGCCTGTCTATGACCGGCTCGACGGTGCGGACGGGTTTGTGAGTCTTGAAGTCTCCCCGTATCTTGCCCGCGACACTGATGCAACGATCGAGGAGGCGCGCAGACTCTGGAGCGCTGTCTCCCGACCGAATGTCATGATCAAAGTGCCTGCCACGCTCCAGGGATTGCCGGCGATTCAACAGCTCATCGGCGAAGGCATCAACATCAATATCACACTGCTCTTTGGATTGGCGCGTTACAGGAGCGTTGCCGAAGCGTACATTGCGGGACTTGAAACGCTTGCCCGACAAGGCAAACCGTTGAAATCCGTCTCCTCGGTGGCAAGTTTCTTTCTCAGCCGCATCGACACGCTCGTGGATCCGGAGCTTGAAAAACTTTGGGCAACCGAAGCGTCGAAGGCAACGTTGATCGAACAATTGCATGGCCAGACGGCCACACTCAGTGCGAAAGAGGCGTACCGGATGTATCGTGAGATCTTCGCAAGCGAACGATTCAGCGCGCTCAAATCAAAAGGCGCCAGAACGCAACGGCTGCTCTGGGCAAGCACAAGCACAAAGAATCCCGCCTACAGCGATGTGAAATATGTCGAGTCGCTCATCGGTCCCGAGACAATCAACACCGTTCCGGTGGAGACGCTCGCGGCGTATCGCGATCACGGCAAGCCTGAACTCCGGCTCGCGCACGACATGGAGTCGGCAGGCGCGACGCTGGGCCGCTTACGCGAAGCCGGCATCGATCTGGATGCGGCCACGCAACAGCTTGAAGACGAAGGCGTTCAAAAATTTTCAACATCGCTCGACAGTCTCATGGACACACTGAAAAAGAAGCGTCTTGAGGCGATCGGTGAGCCGGCCGATGCGCATGCAACGCATGAGTAAACAGGGAGTCAAACGATCAACACGCACATGCCGGCATCGAGGCACACACAACGATGAGTGAACCAACAATTCGACCACAACGCGTATGAGACCACAGGACAGACTTGCGCCGACAGTGTTCATTATTTTCGGCGGAGCGGGCGATCTCACCTGGCGCAAGCTCGTGCCGGCGCTCTATGATCTTTTCAAGGAGCGATCGATGCCCGAAAAATTTTCAGTCATCGCAACCGATCGCGTTGACATGAGCGAAGAGAAATATCGCCGCCATCTCCACGACGGAGTGAAACGATTTTCGCGGGAATCCGTCGCGGAACAAGCCGAATGGATGGAGTTTGCCCGGCATTTGCAATACCGGTGCGGCGATTTCATGAAGCTTGACACATATACAAAGCTCGGCGAGGAATGCGCGAAGCTGGAAAGGCAATGGGGCGAGAAAGTTCACCGCGTCTATTATATGGCCACGCCGCCGTCGATGTTCGGCGAGATCCCGAAACATCTGGGCAAGGCCGGACTCGCCCGCGATCGGGAATGGACGCGCATCGTGGTTGAAAAGCCGATCGGGCACGATCTTGACTCGGCGCGCGCGTTGAATGCAATTCTGGCCGCCAATTTCAAGGAATCGCAGATCTTCCGCATCGATCATTATCTGGGCAAGGAAACCGTGCAGAACATCCTTGCCTTTCGTTTTGCCAATCCGCTCTTTGAGCCGTTGTGGAACCGTCGCTTCGTCGATTATATCACGATCACCGCCGCCGAAGAAATCGGGGTCGAGCATCGCGGCGGATATTACGAGCACGCCGGCGCACTGCGCGATATGGTGCAAAATCATCTGATGCAACTCCTGTGTCTTGTGGCCATGGAACCGATGGTTTCATTTACTGCCGATGAGATTCGCAATAAAAAAGTCGATGTGTTGCATGCGATCCGGCCGTTCGATCCGGATGCGGTGCATCAGTCCGTTGTGCGCGGACAGTATGGCGAGGGATGGATCTGCGGGCAACACGTTCCCGGATATCGCGAAGAAGACGGCGTCTCACCCCAATCGCAGACTGAAACCTTCGTGGCCTTAAAACTCTTCGTGGACAATTGGCGCTGGCACGATGTGCCGTTCTATCTTCGCACCGGCAAGCGTCTGGCACGCCAGGCTTCCGAAATCGCAATCCAGTTTCGCGGCGTGCCGCATCAGTCATTCCCGGTCGAAGCCGGGCGCGACTGGCATGCGTCGAGGCTCGTGATTTCAATACAACCCGAAGAAGGAATCGTACTAGGATTTCAGGCGAAGTATCCGGGCGCGAAAATGCTGCTGCGGCCGGTGGACCTGCGATTCAATTACAGGGAGAGTTTTTCGGTGCCCTCACCGGATGCCTATGAGACGTTGTTGTGGGATGTGATGAGAAACGACGCGACGCTGTTTATGCGCGCAGACCAGGTCGAAGCCGCATGGCATTTGCTGATGCCGGTGCTCGATGTGTGGGCCGCGGCCGCGCCCACGGACTTTCCGAATTACGGCGCCGGCACCTGGGGACCGGAAGAAGCGCAAGGACTGCTTGCGCACGGGCACAGCTGGCCGCCGCCGATCGATTTATGCGCGCAGACTCCAAAGAAGAATCGGAAGATGAAAAAGAAGGTTTGATCGCAAGATCGGATTTTCCGATATTGAGATCAATTCTTTTTTTTCTCATTTACGGATTCGGCATCGCGGAGTGTTGGACTGTTGGAAATAATTCCCAAGCGTTTTCTTTTTTTATTTGCCGTGATCTGCCTCGCCATCGTGCATGGCGGATGCTTTGTGGCCCGCCCGATTGTCGGAGCATCGATTGACCTCGAGCAGCTGAAGGCATCGCGCGAATCGGCCGTGCTCGCGTTGCGCGTTGAACAGGCCGAAGCGCTCGAACGCCGGTTGACGAATCGCAGACTCTTCGACGATTCGGATGCGCGAGTGTGCGTCAGTCAGGATGCGATCAATAAAGCCGCCGCCAGGCTCGATTCGACAGAAGGCCGGCTCGATTCTGTGACCACATATCGCATACGCCGCACGCGCATCAAACTCTACAATGGCAGCGCCGTTGCCTCCGTGTCCCTGCTTGCTCATTCGGAAGAATATAATATCGACGTCGATCTTGCGATGGACTGTCTGCTTACATTTTCAATCAAAGCCGACAGGCTTTCCGCGTCGTTTGCGCCCTTCAATATTTCGCCCGATGTCTCTGCCTCGGGTCTCAAGGCGCTTGCCGCCCCGATGATCCGCGATATCATCACCATGAAAATCTCGACGACGGCAATCCCGCCAGTAGAGCTGCCGATCGACCTGTCGCAGGACACGATTATTCCCGCGCTTCAGGCCTCTGTGCGCTCGGGATTGGCGATGGAGATCTCGATGCCGCGCCGCGTGCTTCGTTCATCGTTCCGTATCACAGACGTGCTTGTGCTTGAAGGCCGCGTGCTCGTGTTGCTTGCATTGGGAAAGGCGGCCGTTTACTGATGACAACTCGACTCGCTCTAGTGATCCTGATGCTGCTTCCGTTTTCCCTGCTCGCGCAAGGCGAACTGCCTCCGACTGATAGCTCGCGCGCCGTGATCGCAGAACTCACACCGCGCCTTGCCGCGCTTGATTCATCGCTCAATGCGGCCTTCAGCGCGATCGATCGCGGACCGGAGGATCTGATCGTCACCGTGAAATCGGGCGTGATCGAGGCGCTCTTTGGCGCGCTTGCCGCGCGCGGCACGGACGATTGTCTTGTCACGCTCCAGCCGACAAAGGGAATCTGGACGGACAAGAAATCCCTCTTTGGCATCAGTGTTAATTCGTCGCTCGATGTCGACTCGGGCCGCATCGGCATCGACCTGAAGCAATTCACCGTGCCGTCGATGATGAAGAACATCATCGAATCGGACATCGAACTCGAGGGCGCGGGCCGCATCTCGGTCTCCGGACAATCAGCCGGGATCCCGGGCCGCGCCTCTCCCGTGCTTGCATTGTATCTGCATGACCGTGTTCGCTTCGCATGCTCGGGCGATCGAACCGGAACGATCACACTTCGTCCGCAGGAGGCGACCGTCATTTTGAAGGCGAAGCTCACGGTGAAGCTCTGGGGATTCGACCTTCCGTATTACAGGGAGATCCCCATTGCCGTTTCCGATGTGATCCCGGCGCTTGTGCTGCCGATCGCCCTGAGCTCTTCGGTGAATGCGCCCATACGAGGCTCCTATCAGCACGGGCGGGTGATCGAATACACATCGTACTCGGTGACATTCGGCTCGCTGCGCATCTGGGCCGATCGCGGTGCGATCGAACTCCGAACGAATCTCACCATCCACTGATCGCAACGATCGCACCGCCGATCATTCATTCGTATGCGAGCGCCTCGCGCGTGGTGATGCGTGTGGCGCGGCGCGCCGGATAAAGCGTTGATACAATCGATCCCACAACGATCAACGTTGTCCACATCACGAGCGCGAAAATGGAGACAGTCAGCGAAAGCGGACTGCGAAATGCCATCGTGCCGAGCCATTGACCGAGAGACGACGACATCACGAACGAGAGCGGCAGTGCGAAGCCCAGACTCATCACGCCGATCACGAGACCTTCGGTGAGCACAAGCCGGCGGATCACACGCGGGGTCGCTCCGAGGGCGCGCATCACACCGAGTTCCCGCGTGCGCTCCATGATATTCATGCTCATTGTCGATGTCAGTCCGAGCATGCCGACGATTGCCATGAGGATCGCCATCGCGATCAGCGAATTGACGAGGACGCCCATATGCTCGCCGATCGCATTTCGAAAGAGCGAAGCGGGGATCGATTGCAGGATCGAAAAATTCCGGCTGTTGAGCGCATCTTCGATCATCCTGCTTTTTTGTGCGACCGCGTCCGGATTTTTATCCGTCATCGTCATGCGGAGCATATTCACTCCGTCTTGATCATTGCAGGAGGCGGCGAACGCAGGCAGTCCAACATACGCCGTGGCCGGAGAATAAAGATCTTCGGCGATGCCGACGATTCGCCAGCGTGTGGGCGTCTGGTCGATCGAAAGCGAGATGCTGTCTCCCACTCGAAGCGATGGGGAAAGCGCAATCGCCATATGATTCAGTACGACATCCTTTGCGCCCGGATCGCGCAGCCACGTGCCTTGCTGGATCGGAAGATTGATCATCTGTGTGGGCACGGGCAGGCCGATAATGAGAAACGATCCATGTCCTTTATCGGGATAGGTCTGGACGATATCATACGGTCGATCTGTAACAAACGATGTGGAGGAATACCTCCAGGCTTCAAGTGTGTTGATGCCTGAAACCGAGCGGACGCGTTCGAGCACCGCATTGCGATCGGCCGATTGATGCAGGCGAATATCAAGATCGTAAAACCGCTGCTGGCGGATTTTTTCGAGATTGGCATCCCAGGCCGACGACACATTCAACGCCGTTAAAAACATCGCGCCGCCTGCCGATAACAATCCGAGCGAAAGCAGAAGACGCGACCGTCTGCGAAACACATTGCGAACGGACAGTGCGAATGTTTCTCCGAAGATACGTGACCGCGTCAGTTTCACCGCGAGCGAATCCTTCGCGCCGTTCGGGGCAGAGACTCCGAAATTGTCCATTGCTTTTCGCACGCTGATTCTGCC
>DATGXR010000193.1:0-34051 GCA_035298825.1 Bacteroidota bacterium | reverse complement strand
ACCAAATATCCTGTATTATACCTGCAACATGGTTGGGGAGAAAATGAAACTTCATGGGCTATTCAGGGCAAGACCAATCTGATTATGGACAACATGATCGCCGAAGGCAAGATCGCTCCCTTCATCATTGTAATGACATATGGAATGACGAACGAAGTGAAGTTCGGAAAGATAGGAAGTTTCAAGATCGAACCTTTTCAGACGGTGCTCATTGACGAGCTGATTCCGTACGTCGATTCAAACTTCCGCACGATTGCCGATCAGCCGCATCGCGCGATGGCGGGGCTTTCGATGGGCGGGATGGAGACACATACGATTACGCTTGCCCGACCCGATGTTTTCTCGCACTACGCCTTATTGAGCGGGGGCGTCTACAAGCCGGAAGAAATCAAGGACAAGTCGAATCTCAAACTCATTTTCCAGAGTTGCGGCAGTTTCGAAAATCCGGATGTTGTGAAAAAATCCGTCGACGCTCTGAAGGCGGCAGGCATCAATGCGGTCTCGTATGTATCGCAAAATACGCGTCACGAGTTTCAAACGTGGCGGCGCAGTCTGCAGGAACTTGCTCCTCTGCTGTTTAAATAATCGGCGGCGCTGCAATGCGCATACGCGTGTGACAGCGAGGCGCAACAATATCGATTTCGCGCGCCGAAGTCAAACGATCCTGATGTGCAGTGAAAAAAATATGCATTTCTGATATCTCGAAAGAAGGAATAAACAAGTGCAATCAACAATGCGGATCGTTGTGTTGTCTGTTGCGGCTGTTATTTTTGGCGGAACGCTGCTGCAGGCGCAACAGCCTGTGCCTTCAAAAGCAGTTGACACAAAACTCTGGACCACGAAAGACGACCATCAGAATATGATGTCTCAATTGGGGATCAGAGCGCTGCGTCCCGGCCCGAGCGGAAACGAAAAGGATACGAATCATGCCAACTACAATGAAGCGTTGGCCAATCCGTATCCTCATCTGCCCGAGCTCCTGAAATTGAAAAATGGGAAGACCGTGACGACGGCACAGGAGTGGTTGACGCAGCGCAGGCCGGAAATCATCGAGGATTTTGAGCGCGAAGTGCTGGGCCGTATTCCCCGCAATGTGCCGACTGTGAAGTGGGAGATCACGAATACGTGTCAGGCGAAAGTCGGTCCCCACAACGTCAACGGTAAGCAATTGATCGGTCACGTGACTGATCCTTCGTATCCGGTTGTCACTGTCGACATTCAAATGATTTTGGTGACTCCTGCCAATGTGAAGGGTCGCGTGCCCGTGATGATTATGTTCGGTTTTGGCACGATGCCCGGCATACCGCCGCCCATGTTTCCCGGCAGCCGCAATTTCGGTCCTCCCCCTGGTGGCGGGACCGATGTGCCGGCGATCGAGCAGCTGATCGCCGATGGATGGGGGTATGCATTTCTCAATCCGTATACGGTGCAAGCCGATAACGGAGAGGGCCTCACCAAAGGCATCATCGGATTGGTCAATAAGGGACAGCCGCGAAAGCCCGATGATTGGGGCGCGCTGAGGGCATGGGCATGGGGCGCATCGCGGGCGCTTGATTATTTGGAAACCGACAAGGCGGTGGATGCACGGCATGTCGGAATCGACGGCGTCTCGCGATTCGGCAAGGCCGCGCTTGTGACGATGGCGTTCGACACACGATTCGCCGTTGTGCTCGTAGGCTCTTCGGGCGAAGGCGGCGCAAAACTCCATCGGCGCAATTTCGGCGAAGCGGTTGAGAGTCTCACGGGCGCGGGCGAATATCATTGGATGGCCGGCAACTTCCTGAAGTATGGCGCCGCCGACGCAGTCTTCGGAAGCATGCATGCGGGCGATCTGCCGGTTGATGCGCATGAGCTGATCGCGTTGTGCGCACCGCGGCCGACGTTTATCAGTTATGGCGTTCCCGAACAGGGCGATGCAAAATGGCTCGACCAGCAGGGAAGCTATATGGCGGCTGTCGCGGCGGGGCCTGCGTTTCGTCTTCTTGGCGCAAAGGATCTGGGAACGAGCGACGATTACCAGAACGAGAAGATGCCGCCTGTGAATACAGGACTCCTCGATGGACAACTGGCATGGAGGCAGCACGACGGCGGACATACCGATGGTCCGAACTGGAAATATTTTATTCCATGGGCGGACAAATTTTTCAAACGCACATCGTCGAAATAGCATGCTCGCGCTGTTTGACACACACACAGTCGAAAATGAATAAGGAAGGCCGGTCCGCTGTTTGACCGGCCTTCTGGTTTTTGTCGTAAAAGTTTATTACCATTTATTGCAGCCGATTGCTGCATCGGGACATTTTTTCCCCGATGTCACATTATTATTACAATCGTTTTGAACTTTCACGACAAGGCCTTGACTGGCCGCTAAGAGAAAATCATATGGAACCAGGATTGGTTGTTGTCGCTTCCTTCGGAAGTGAACTTGAAACGGAGATCGCGAAAGGCCATCTTCAATCGGAGGGCATTCCCTCCATCATAAAATTCGATGACGCCGGCGGAATGCTTCCTTCGCTGCAGGGCAACTCCGGAGTGAACCTGCTTGTCACACGCGAACATGAGGAAGTGGCTCGCCAGCTTCTTGCCGGATTGACGCCGAAGATGGATGAAGGACTGACGCGCCTGCCTGCATGGAAAACGCTCGAACAACATGCGAAGAAAATGGGCGAAGTGCAGCTTCGCGAATTGTTCGCGAAAGACCCGACGCGCGGCGAGCGTCTGACGATCGACGAGCTTGGTCTCTATTTCGATTTTTCAAAGCATCGCGTCACCGACGAGACGCTCACTCTATTATATCGATTGGCGGTTGAATCCGGTTTGCGCCCGCGGATTGACGCGATGTTCAACGGCGAAAAGATCAATGTCACCGAAAACCGGGCCGTGTTGCATGTGGCGCTGCGCGCTCCCCGTGAACAATCGATCATCGTGGATGGCGAGGATGTCGTCCCGCAGGTGCATGCCGTGCTCGACAAGATGAGCGAGTTTTCGACGCGTGTTCGCAACGGCGAGTGGAAGGGATATACGGGAAAGACGATCCGCACGATCGTCAATGTCGGCATCGGCGGCTCCGATCTCGGACCCGTCATGGCGTATGAGGCGCTGCGCCACTACACGCAGCGTAATCTGACGATCCGTTTTGTCTCGAATGTTGACGGGACGGATTTCGCCGAAGCCACGCACGATCTGAATGCCGAAGAGACGCTCTTTATCATCGCCTCGAAAACATTTACGACGCAGGAGACGATGACAAATGCGCACACGGCGCGCGAGTGGGCGCTTGCGACATTGAAAGACGAAGCCGCCGTGGCCCGGCATTTTGTTGCAGTGTCGACCAATGCCGAAGCGGTGGCGAAATTCGGCATCGATACCGCGAACATGTTCGGGTTCTGGGATTGGGTGGGCGGGCGATATTCGATGTGCTCGGCCATCGGACTCTCGACGATGATCGCCATCGGTCCCGAGAATTTTCGTGCGATGCTCGACGGATTCCATCAGATGGACGAACATTTCCGGACGGCGCCGCTCGAACGCAACCTGCCCGTCACGATGGGACTGCTCGGATTGTGGTATAATAATTTCTTCGACGCGCAAACAATCGCCGTGCTTCCTTACGAGCAATATCTGAAACGCTTTCCTGCGTATCTTCAGCAATTGACGATGGAGAGCAATGGCAAACGTGTGACGCTCGATGGAAATAAAGTCGACTATCAGACAGGACCGATCTACTGGGGAGAGCCGGGCACGAACGGGCAGCATTCATTCTATCAGCTTATTCATCAGGGGACGAAATTAATTCCCTGCGACTTCATCGGATTCGTTCAGCCGATCCATGCGCTCGGGCGCCATCACACCCTGCTCATGGCCAATATGATCGCACAGGCCGAGGCGCTTGCGTTTGGAAAGACGGCAGAGGAGGTGCAGGCCGAGGGTGTATCGGAATCGCTTGTGCCGCATAAAACATTCGAGGGCAACCGCCCATCCACGACGATACTGATGGATCGACTGACTCCCCAGGCGTTGGGAAAACTTGTGGCGTTATACGAACACAGTGTGTTTACTCAGGGAGCGATTTGGGATATTGATCCTTTCGATCAATGGGGAGTCGAATTGGGAAAGGCGCTTGCCTCGCGAATCATCCCCGAACTTGAAAGCGACGTCGAATCGAATCTCAAACATGACAGTTCGACAAACACGCTCATCAGGAAATGCCGCGCATCTGTATAAACGAATCCGGCGGTCAATGCAATCGCATTGACCGCCGGATGCCGTTCTGCCTGGCAATCAATCAGCGCGATTACAGCTCGGGCATATCGTAGAGTCCGCCCGCGTTGACAACATCCGAATAGCCGAACGTTTTTAGAACACGCGCAGCGTACGCGCTGCGTGCACCCGATGCGCAATACACCACGATCGGATTCGTCTTCTCGCCGAACTCGGCCAACCGCGCTTCGATCTGGTCCACAGGGATGTTGAGCGCGTTGGGATAATTTTCCTCTTCAAATTCTTCCTTCGTCCGCACATCGACGATTGTTGCTCCTGCCTTAATCTTCTCGGCTAATCCTGACATCGTTGTCTCCATGATTTGATGATGTGTGTGTGTGATAGTGTTGCGATCAATTTCCAAAGTTCCAACCGCCGGTCCACTTCGCAGCTAGATATCCGCCTGCAATATTATATACGTGTTCGAAGCCCGCGCCCTTCAAGATCCTGAGCGATGTGTGTCCGAGAAATCCGTCCTTGCTTAAGAGATAAATCGCACGGTCGCGCGGCAATTCCCCGATGCGGTCACGGATCTCATCGGCGGGCATGTGAAGCACGCCTGCAAGCGGCGCCTTCGACTGTTCGCCGATCGTGCGCACATCCAGGATGACGCCTGCATCGCCGTTGAGTATACCGTCGTTTGGAACGAGTCCGGCCGTCACCGGCACAAGCTCTGCGAGCGCTTCGGCGGGAGTCTTGAGCGGACTGTATCCTTCGATATGATTGATTCCGATAAACGCCGCGAGATTAAGCGGATCGTTCGCGCTGTTGAACGGCGGCGCATAGGCGAGATCGAGTTCGGAGAGATCATCGAGCGTCATCCGCCCGTATAATGCCGTTGCTGCGACGTCGATGCGTTTTTCGACGCCGTCATGTCCATAGGCCTGGGCGCCGAGCAGCCGTCTCGATTGTTTATCGTAGACAAGCTTGAGTGAAAGCATCGAGCTGCCGGGATAATACGACGCGTGGTTGTCCTTGAACACATACGACACTCCGATATCGAATCCCGCATCGCGTGCCGTCTTCTCTGAAAGTCCGGTCGAAGCCGCTGTATGGTCGAAGAGTTTCACAACCGATGTGCCGAGTGCGCCATGATATTTCATCGATCCGCCCAGCGCGTTCGTGCCGGCAATGCGTCCCTGCCGATTTGCGGGACCCGCAAGCGGCACGCGCACTTTCTTGCCCAGGATTCGATGCGTGATCTCGACCATATCTCCCGCGGCATAAATATTCGGATCGTTTGTTCTGAGCATTTTATCGACAACGAGCCCGCCGCTCGGTCCGATCTCGAGTCCGGCGGATTTGGCAAGCGTCAGTTCGGGCCGCACGCCGATCGAAAGAAGCACCATATCGGCATCGATTGTGCTTCCATCGCTCAGTACGACTGAACAGTCGCGTATCTCCGAGAGTCCCGCGCCGGTTTTTACCGCCACACCTTGTTCCTCGAGTCCCGCTTTGATCATCGAACCGAATTCCGGATCCATCTGAATCATGAGCTGCTGTGCGAGTTCGACCACAGTCACATTGATTCCGCGGGCATGGAGCGCTTCGGCCATTTCCAATCCGATGAATCCGCCTCCGGCGATGACCGCCCGTTGGGGTTTCTTTTCATCGATGAATTTATGTATGCGGTCCATATCCGGGATCGTCCAGAGCTTGAACACATGTCCGAGTGTTACTCCGGGAAGCTGCGGAACGATTGGGGCGCCGCCCTGTGCAAGGATGAGCGTGTCGTACGAAATGTCTTCAGTGAGTGAAGGCGTGCGCACGGTGACTGTTTTATTATCGCGCTGGATGCCGGTCGCTTCCGTATTCGTCTTGACATTCACCCTGTAGCGGCTGAAGAATCCTTCCGGAGTCTGGAGCAGCAACCGGGAGCGTTTCTGTATGTCGCGGCTCACAAAATACGGGAGTCCGCAATTGGCGAAACTGACGTACGGACCTTTTTCAAGAATAGTGATCTCGGCTGTTTCGTCAAGCCGGCGCGCGCGTGCAGCGGCTGTGGCGCCTGCGGCGACGCCGCCGATAATGAGAATTTTTTTGCCTGTCATCGTAGGTTCCATGCGTATCGTTGATAGCATTCAAGTGAGCATAATTTCCCGGTCTGTTACCGGCCTCTATTGATAAGATGCGTTGAACGGGTAAAAGATTCAAGGGCGGCATTTCGATTCAATTTTTTGACAATTGTGCCGATAATTATCCTACAATGAAAACCTCCTGCATCGGCATCCTGTTCATAGTTGTGTTCATTATTTCGGATCGGGCGTGGGGCGGACGGGAGCCGATTCCCGATGCCGCGCCGTGCGTGCTGATTTTGAATTCCTACCATACCGGATACTCATGGTCCGATGCCGAAACACGAGGCATTTGTTCTGTTCTGAAAAAGCAGTATCCATCTCTTTCACCCGCCATAGAATACCTCGATTGCAAGCATTTTGCGACGATGAAGCATTTTGAGAAGCAAAAGGATCTCCTCGTTGAGAAGTATGGGGACGGATATTTTTCGCTCGTGATCGTCATGGATAATCCCGCTCTGGAGTTTGCTGTGAAATACAGGGCTGAATTATTTTCCTCTACGCCGATCGTCTTCTGCGGGATCAACGGGTACGAGCCTTCGATGCTGCAGGGACAGAAAAATATCGCCGGCATCCTCGAGGATTTCGACGTCGAGGGCACGACCCGGCTCATGATGAATTGTCATCCCGAAGCGACGGATTATGTGATTCTTCATGATTGGACGGTGACCGGAATTCTGGCGCGTACGAAAGCCGATGAAGTGTTCCGCTCGATCGACCATACTATCAAACTGCATTTTATCGCAGACCAGAACGCACAAGCCATTATCGATACAGTACGGCATCTCACACCGGGCACGGTTATTCTCTTGCTGCCGTTTACGCGCGACAAAGCCGGCCGCGTGTTCGATCTCGATGAATTTGCAGCCATGCTTTCAAAAAATTCTCCGGTCCCGATCTACAGCGTTCACGAAGCGCAACTCGGCTCGGGGATTGTAGGGGGCAGCCTGATCGGCGGCGAGTCGCATGGCAGGCAGGCGGGACAGATGGCCGTGAACATTCTTTCCGGACGGTCGTGCGACAGCATGAGCATCACCGGCGATATGTCGTTTACCGCAGGATTCGATAATGCACAGTTGATACGATTTGGCATTCCGCTCTCACTGCTTCCGGAATCGGCTGTGATCATCAACCGGCCGGAATCGTTCTACACGAGGAACAAGGAACTTGTGATCAAGGCAGTCGTCATCTTTGTGACACTGATCGTGCTCATCCTGATACTGTCTGTCAATATCATCCGGCGCAAACGGGCGGAGCATGCGCTGCGCGAAAGCGCCCGAACGCTTGTTGAATCGGAACGTCAACTGCTTCAGTCGCAGAAACTGGAAGGCATCGGAAGGCTCGCCGGAGGCATTGCGCATGATTTCAATAATCTGCTTGCGATGGTGCTCGGCTCTGCCGAGTTGCTCAGGAAACGACTCGACGGTCAGCCGGCGCTGCACAAGCATATCGATCGCATCATCGAGGCGTCAGAACGCGGGACATCAATCTCACGGCAGCTCCTGATCTTTTCGCGTCCCGATCAGGCCGAGTTCAAGCCGATTTCGCTCACACAGATCATCACGGGACTCGTGGAGATGCTTCATCATTTTCTCCCGAAATCGATCGTCATCATATACTCAGGCGGTTGCGGGAAAAACGATATGATCAATGGGGATGCCGGACAGATTCATCAGGCCTTGTTAAATCTCGCCATCAACGCTCGTGATGCGATGAAAAATCGCGGCACGCTCGGGATCAGGCAGACGAGAGTTGATGCGGCATTCATCACTCAGCGTTTCAAGCACGACGCTTCGGGCGCGTATGCCGCAGTCAGCATGTCGGATACAGGGACAGGAATGGATGCTGCGACGCTCGGAAAGATTTTCGAACCATTCTTTTCGACAAAACCCCAAGGCAAGGGGACAGGACTGGGACTCTCCATTGTGCATGGCATCGTGAAGAACCATCAGGCATTCATCGATATCGATAGCGCGGTGGGGCGCGGAACGACGTTCACGCTGTATTTTCCGCTGCTGTCCGACAAATCCCGTTCCGAATAATAAAAGAGCAGCGCCGCAAGCGGCGGGGAATTGGCCCAAAGAAATTTAAAAAAGATCAGCGCCGCATCGGTGTTCGTACGAATACCGGTTCGGCGCTGAATGTGTACATGCTTCGCACGAACTTTCACTTCGGTTGCATTATTCCACGGTTACGCTCTTTGCAAGATTGCGCGGCTGGTCCACGTTCAATCCCTTGTGCACCGCGATGTGGTATGCAAGAAGCTGCAGGGGGATCGCGCTCAGGATCGGATTGAGCATGCGGATCGTGCGGGGAATTTTGATCGTGTAATCGACATAGTTATCGATCTCGTTGTCGTCCTCGTTCGCGATCGCAAGGATCTTTCCGCGGCGCGCCTTCACTTCCTGAATGTTGCTCAGAATCTTGTCGTATGTCGAATCCTTGAGCGCGATGAACACCGCCGGCATATTCTCGTCGATGAGCGCGATGGGGCCGTGCTTCATTTCGGCGGCCGGATAGCCTTCGGCATGAATATAGGAAATCTCCTTGAGCTTCAGCGCTCCCTCGAGCGCCACGGGGAAATTGTAGCCGCGTCCGAGATATAAAAAGTTCCTCGCATAGGCGAAGCGCTCCGCGATGTCCTGGATGCTGTCATTCAGTTTCAGGATCGTTTCGATTTTTCCCGGAATCGACTGCAGCTCCTGCACGATCACCTTCCCGTCGGCAAGGCTCATGCGTTTCTTGCGCGCGATCAACAGCGTGATCAGGGCGAGCGCGGTCAGTTGCGAGGTGAATGCCTTCGTCGACGCCACACCGATCTCGGGTCCCGCATGGAGATAGACGCCGGCTGTGGATTCGCGGGCGATCGAGCTGCCCACGACGTTGCACAGCCCGAGCGCCAGCGCGCCCTTGCGCTTCGTTTCCTTCAGCGCGGCAAGCGTATCTGCCGTCTCGCCGCTTTGGGAAATGAAGAGCACCGTGTCTTCCTTGTTGATAATCGGATTCCTGTATCGGAACTCGCTCGCATATTCGACCTCCGCCGGCATCTCGGCGTACTGCTCAAGCATGTACTCGCCGACCAGTCCCGCATGCCACGACGTGCCGCAGGCAGAGATAATGATGCGCTTCGATTCGGCGAGGCGGTCGGCATATTCTTCGATGCCGCCGAGTTTCGCCGCGCCATCTTCGAGCAGGAGGCGTCCGCGCATTGCGTTGCGCACCGATTCGGGCTGCTCCATGATCTCCTTCAGCATGAAGTGCGGATATCCGCCTTTGCTGATTTCGTCGAGCTTCACCGTGATGTGTTGGACTTCCTTCTCGATGCGATGATCCATGATGTCGTTGACGTAGAACGCATCGCGACGGATCTCGGCGATCTCGCCGTCTTCGAGATAGACAATCTGTTTCGTGTGCGCCACAAGGGCCGACACATCCGACGCGATGAAGTTCTCCCGGTCGCCGATGCCGATCGCAAGGGGAGAACCGTTCTTCGCCGCGACGATCAGATCGGGTTCGTCGGCATGCACGACGGCGATGCCGTATGTGCCCTCGACCTGGCTCAACGCAGCCCGGACCGCCTTTAAAAGCGAATAGCCGCGTTTCTTGAAACTGTCGATCAGATGGACGAGAGCCTCTGTGTCCGTTTCGGTGCTGAACTTGAATCCCTCGGCCGTGAGTGTTTTTTTGATGTCGATGTAGTTTTCAATGATGCCGTTGTGAATGAGCATCATCGTCGCGTCGTTGTTCACATGGGGATGGGCGTTGCATTCGTTCGGCACGCCATGCGTCGCCCAACGCGTGTGCCCGATGCCGACTGTCGCCACGTTTGAGGCGCCGTTGATTTTTGATTCGAGTGCCGCCACTTTGCCCACGCTCTTGATGACGTGTACCGATTGGCCGGTGAGAACGCCAACGCCTGCCGAGTCGTATCCGCGATACTCAAGCTGCTTGAGTCCGCCGATAAGGATCGGTACGCAATTTTTTTCTCCGATATACCCCACAATTCCGCACATGTAATCTCTTCCTTTCTTCCTGATTCAATGGTCGATTAAAATGGATAGCCCCGTTTACGGCGTTCCTTCTTTGTGATGTCAAAAATCTTGCGGAAGAGTTTTTCTTCGAACTCCGCCATCGTATGATCGCGTCTGAGCATCGCAAGTTTTGCCGTTTCGATCGAGCGCTCGAGATCGTACGTCGTGACTGATTTCCCGCCGCCCCACGAGAAGGACGGAAGGTACTTCGCCGGAAAACCTCCGTCGAAGATGTTGCAGGAATAACCGATGATCGTGCCGGTGTTGAGCATTGTGTTGATTGCCGTCTTCGAATGATCGCCGATGATGCATCCAAGGAACTGAAGACCGCTGTCGACGACCTCGCCGTTGACGTAGATTCGCACATGGCTGTAGTTGTTCTTCAGATCCGAGTTGTTCGTATCGGCGCCGATGTTGACCCAGGAACCCACATACGCGTGGCCGAGAAATCCATTATGCTGCTTGTTCGACCAGGGAAGGATGATTGAATCTTCCACTTCGCCGCCCACTTTGCACACCTTGCCCACGCTCACATTGTCGTGGATACGGGCGCAGCTTTTAACCTGAGAGGATTCGCCAATATAGATTCCGTTTTCGAGAACTGAATTGGGCGCGATGCGCGCCTGTCTGTCGATGTAGACTGGACCTTCGGAGGCGTCGATCACGACGCCCGGCATGACGACGGCCTGTTCCTCGATGAAGATATTCTCTTTGCAGATCATATGCACGCCGTCGTGAACGGTGCCGAAGTCGCGGCGTTTTTTTTGTCCGACAAGATAATTGAAGTCGTTGATGAACTCTTTGCGGTTGTGCGTGAGGAGATCCCAAATGTAATCGATATGCGGAATGTCGACCTTCTCGATGGGAATGCCGTCGAAGTCGGCGAGCGAAAAGAGGTCGAAGAGATTCGCTTTGATCTGTTCAAGCTTGCTGCCCGACACGCGCACGGCGATAATCGTGTCTCCGTTGAGGTAGACTTTGTTGCCGCTGTCGGTGAGGGGGATGATCTCGGCGAGATTTTCCGGGGCGACGATGCGGCCGTTGATGAAGAGGCACGCGTCACCTTCGATGTGGTTTACCGATAGGCTTGCATTGCGCGACTTGACCATCGGCTCGAGGTATTGCCGGCAGTGAATCGTATAGTGTACGCCGGGATAGGCGCGCAGGATTTTTGCGCGCAGCGAATTGATGCCGCAGATGAGATCGTATGTGGTGCGTGAAAAAATGAGCGGCTCGAGCCGCTCATAATAAATATCCTCAAACAAACACAGTTGCATGTCCCCTCCGTGAAGGTATCGTAATAAATGTGATTGAGGCGCCTATCGGTTCAACATCGGAGAAACGCTGCATCGTTTCTGACGCACCGCCTCGCAACAGAAGATCTCGTCCAGTGATTAACGAAAAGCGCGTAACGAAAGTAATGTACTGTTCCGGTGGTGATGCACCGGACCGATCATGATCTCACGCGCTCTTACTCTGTCGCATCGCGCCAGCTCACGATCTTGTCCTCATACTGCTCGGCGAGCATCGAGGCCGTTGTGTCGACGCGCGATTCGGCGAGGATGTGGAACGACGGCTTCGCCCGGTCGGGCCACATCAGCACGCTTGTCGATGTCTTCGAATCCATAATGATCTTGATGCCGTCAACCATGATGCGCTTTTTGCCTTCGGTGTCGCGCATCATATGTCGCATCACCTTGCCCTTCTTGTCCCACGGGCAATGCACGACGCGTTTTGTCATCGAGAGACGCGGCACCTGCACATCGAGCGTGCCGAAGCGCTGTCCCGCAATGGCCATCATCTCCATGATTTTGGCGATCGAGTACATGCCGTCGCTTGCGAACAGGAAGTCGGTGAAGATGAATCCGCCTTTCGTGCCGCCGACGAATTTGACATCGGGGATCGAGGCCGATTCCATAAGCGCGAGATGGCTTTCGCGCGTCTTGATCACTTCGACGCCCATTGACTGCGCAATGAGATCGATCTCACCGGTTGCCGTGATCGGCACGGCGATCTTCTTCACATCGGGATAGGCGGTGAGGAAGAGATAGGTCACGAGTGTCAGGAGCCTGTCGTTGTCGATCAGCTTGCCGTTCTCGTCCACGACCGAAACCTTTTCGCTGCCGGCGTCGATCAAAAATCCGACGTCGAATCCGAGCGATGTGACGATGTGCGAAAGCTGCTCGACCGCCTTGTCGAACTCGTCGACCTCGCGCGTCAGCTTGTGCGGATCGAGATACGCGTTCTGCGCGAGCACCTGGCACTGGAGCGAGCCGAGGATGTTCGGAAAGATTGTTGATGCGATGCCGTTCGAATAGTCGATGACGAGTTTGAACTTTGCCTGCGAAATGGCCTGCGTGTTCATTGTGGAGAGGAATTTCTCGATATAGCTTTCCTGCGCGCGGGCAGGAAAGTTGACATCGCCCACTTCGCTCCATTTGGCGCGCGGGAAATCTTCGCCGAAGAACAGCCGCTCGACCGATTTCGTTTTGCTGCCCGGAAGATCCTTCCCTTTGGCGTCGAAGAAGATGATGTCTGTCAGGTTGCGATCAAACGGCGACTTGCGCACATGGATGCCGCCTGCGTCCTTGCCGTTTCTGAGTTCCTGGCGCAGGATGGGGATGGAGGTGGCGCGGAGGTCACCCACGTCCACGCCCGCGCTCATCAGTCCGCACATCATTGCGCGGTTCATCATGCGAGACACGTTATCCGAATCGCGGCTGGCCAGGACCGACTTGCCCTTGCCGATGAACGCGCCGAAGGCGGCGCCGAGCTTCGCGCCGAATTCCGGATTCATCTCGATATTCGACAAGCCCGTGATGCGCGCATCGGTGAAGAGCTCGCGCAGCCATTTGTCTTCCCACACGAGACTCCGCGTGAGAATCGCGCCGTCTTCGACTTCCTTCTCAGGCCACAGCTTGATGTTCGATGCGAGCTTCGATTCCTTGCCGATTGTGCATTTGTCGGAGATGAAGACGTTGTCGTTGATGATGGCGTTTTCGCCGATGACGCAGCCCTTGCCAACGACGCACGAGGAGAGCTCCGCGCCCTTGCGCACTGTGCATTTCGACCAAATGATCGAGTTCCGTATCACGGCCCCGTCTTCGATCACCGAGCCATTGCCGATGACTGATTTGATGATCTTGACATTCGATCCGATGGTACAGTTGCGCCCGATGACGACCTTGCCCTGGAACGAGGACGGATCGGTCTCGAGTGTCGTGTTGGAACCGATGAAGGATGATGATTGAACTTCTCCGTCGAGTTCGACGTTGACATGATCGTCGAGCGCATCGAGATGCGCTTCCTGGTATTCGTTCAGATTCCCGATGTCGCGCCAGTACCCGTCGGCAATGTAACCGTAGAGTCCCATATCATGCTCGAGCATCAGCGGGAAGAGGTTCTTGCTGAAATCGAAATCCTGCTGGTACGGAATGAGCTGCAGGACCTCGGGTTCGATGATGTAGATGCCTGTGTTGATCGTATCGGAAAACACCTCGCCCCATGACGGCTTTTCGAGGAACCGCGTAATTTTCCCATCATTATTGGTGATGACGACACCAAAGGCGAGGGGATTCTTTGCCCGCGTGAGCACAAGCGTGGCCTTCGCCTTCTTCTTTTCATGAAATTCGATCGCTTTAGACAGATCGAAATCGGTGAGCACGTCGCCGCTGATGATGATGAAGCGTTCATCAAGAAAATCCGATGCGTTGCGCACGCTGCCCGCGGTGCCGTAATCGGCTTCGGCTCTTCTGTACTGCATCTGGACGCCGTACTTCGATCCGTCGCCGAAATGCGCCGTAATGATATCGGGTTGGTAAAAGAGTGTGGAGACGATCTCTGTAATGCCGTATTTTTTTAGCAAATCGACGATGTGTGCCATCATCGGTTTGTTCATCATCGGCACCATGGGTTTAGGAATGTTGCACGTGAGGGGCCGGAGTCGTGTTCCGAATCCGCCGGACATGATGACTGCTTTCATACGATCTCAGAGTTTAGGTGATAGGGGATGAGTCAGAAACCAGTAGTACTATAGTAAAGAAAAAAACGCTTGCGTGCAAGCAGGGCTCCGACGCCGTTGCACTTTTCTTTTCCCTGACGAAGCCTTGACTTTAAGCTGGAGTATGTGTAAATTAAATGCAATTTTAGCCGTTTCTCCTTCGATTTTTCAAGGACGTCACATGCCGCCGAATTCGCCCCCGACTCAATCTCCGGTGAATCGTGATGAATATGTACTTGCGGGCATGGGGGTCCTTCTCATTTTTGTTGGGTTGTGGAGCGGTTATCGGTTATTGGCGGCGCTCGCCTTGATGGGACTTATCGCTGTGAGCATCAATGTGGTGCGCCGATATCGTACGGGATTGAATCGTGTTGAGGAACATCAACACACGCAGGATGACGACAACACTGTGAGCACAAAAAAAATTTTATTGTTCGACGACGCCGGATACGGCGGCAGCATACAGATCGATGAGCAACATCGCGAAGATGAAGCATATGCGACGCTCAAGAATTCGATGTTGACGCCGGGCCGACCGGGCGCGCAGGAAGAACCGCACATGGTTGCGGTACGGAAGCCCGGCGCCGAACGGCGCAACGCACAGCATAACTTTTCGGCGCTCGATTTCGCAGACAGCAACGACGCTCGCAGCAAACAGGAACCCCACAACGAATTCAATTATCTTCTGAACCGGACGCTCCGTGTCATCAAAGAGATTTGCTTCGCGCATACGGTGGCGTTTTTCTGGATCAACCGCGAGACGCAGCATCTCGTGCTCGAATGCAAGGCGACCGACAGCGATGCGTTCATCACCGACAGGAAGATCGGCATCGGCAGCGATGTCGTGAGCGGCGTGGCGCGCGAGGGTCAGCCCGCGCTCCTGAATCACATCGCCCAGGGCGCCGAGCGCGACATGGTCCGGTATTACACACGCGAACAGGGATTGAAGTCGTTCATCGCCGTGCCTGTCTTCTATGCAAGCGACACCTCTGCGCTTGCGCCGATCGCCGTCATCGCCATCGACAGCAAAGCTGACGACGCTTACGGAAGCGAAACCTTCCGCATGCTGACGCATTTTACGAAGCTGCTCTCGTCGCTGCTGCAGAGCTATACTGAAAAATACGATCTCGCATCCGATATGAAGACGATGGATGCGGACAGATGCGTGCGTTCGGTCGCCGCATCGCATACGGGAATATCGGCGATCGTCAATGCGTTCATGGAAGAGGCCTCGAACCTTGTGCCGTGGGACACGATGACGACCGTGCTGTTCGACGAGTCGCAGCGCAAATGGGTGATCGCCTCGGCGCGCACGCGCGGCAACGAACGCTTCGTGATGGCAAAGCAGCCGATCGAATTTGCGAGCACCGTCACCGGCACCACGATCGCGTCGAATCGCGTGCAGTCGTTCCCCGACGTCTCGACCGGAACGCGACGGTATTTCCATGAGCACGAGCAGGGCATGGACTTTACGACAGCCGGATCGTTCGTGGCCGTGCCGCTTGCTTCGGCCGAAAAAAGTTTCGGCGCCGTCACATTCTCAAGCCGCACAAAGCAGTCGTACGGCAAGAAGGAGATCGCATCGCTTCAGTATCTGGCCGCCACGCTCGTGATGGCGCTCGATGCCGAAGACCTGCGCGTGATGGTGCGCAATCATATGATGACCGATCCCCAGACGGGAACCGGGACACGCAAATATTTTCTCCAACGCCTGAACGAAGAGGTCGAACGGGCCAAAGACACAGGCGACGACCTGTCGGTCATCCTCGTGGCGCTGTCGCCCACGAACGATTTGCGCCAGCGCTTCGGCGATGACGGGGTCGAGGCTGCGCTCCAGAGCGTGGCGTCCGTGCTTCGCTCGGGCGTGCGCGTCTACGACGTTGTGGCGCGCTACGAAGACGGCATCTTCGGCGTGCTGCTTGACGATACGGCGGCGAACGACGGCTTTTTGTGGGCGGAGAAGATCCGCGCCAAGATCGCGGGCAACGTCATCACAACGGAGGATAAGAATTTTTCGGTCACCGTCACGATCTCGATCTGCGGCGTGACCGACGACCTGTCGGCGCGCGACTGCCTTGCGCATGCCGAGAAGGTGATGCGTCAGGCCCAGGCTGCAGGCGGCAACATTGTACGGGTCTATTGACGCTGTGAGAGAGTAGAAGAAAAAAACGGAATAACGTTTCATTACACACATCAAGATACAAAAGGATCGATCATGGCTAAACAACAAGATTTCGCTGAAAAAGCAAAAAAAGCCGCAATGGAAAAAGGCGTCAAATGCGCCAAGTGCGGCGGTCAGAAAGTCCCCACACTCTACATCAATTCGGTGAAAACCGACAAGAGCACATTCCGCTTCAATCGTTCGATGGTTTCGGTCTGCAAGTGCAACGAAAAAGAAGTCTACGCCTGATAAGGATTGAAGACGGCCGGGAAAATAGTCTGCATCGTGATCGACGGCGTCGGCATCGGGGAACTCCCCGATGCGGCGCTGTACGGTGACGAAGGCGCTAATACGATTTGCCGAACGGCCGAAAAAACCGGCGGACTCGCGTTGCCGGCGATGGAAAAACTTGGGTTGGGAAACATTGCGCCTATTTTGGGTGTTTCATCATATGTGAACAGTGAAGGCTGCTGGGGCAGGATGCGTGAACTCTCAAAGGGCAAGGACAGCACAACGGGACATTGGGAACTCTCGGGCATCGTCGTTGAACAGGATTTTCCATATTATCCACAGGGATTCCCGGCCGCGTTGCTTGAGCGGTTTTGCAGCGCCACCGGCGTAGCGGGCGTGCTCGGAAATCGTGTCGCCTCCGGCACGCAGATCATAGAGGAACTGGGCGACGAACATGTGTCGACCGGACGGCCGATCGTCTATACATCGGCAGACTCGGTCTTTCAAATCGCCGCTCATGAAGAGATCATTCCACTGGAACGATTATACGACATCTGTCGTACAGCGCGCGTTGAAGTCATGACCGGTCCCCATGCGGTCGGCAGAGTCATTGCCCGCCCTTTTATCGGAACAACCGGATCGTATACACGCACACCTAACCGGAGGGATTTTTCACTCGACCCTCCCGGAACAACCGTTTTCGATGTTCTGTTCGAACGTCACATTCCCACAATTGCGATCGGCAAGATCGACGATCTGTTTGCGGGACGAAGTCTGAGCGAGAAGATCCACACGAAGTCGAATGAAGAAGGAATCGAACAGATCATTCGCTGTGCGAAGGATGTCCCCTTCGGATTCGTTATGGCGAACCTTGTCGATTTCGATATGTTGTACGGCCATCGGCAGGATGCGGCCGGCATGAAAACCGCGCTCGAATATTTCGACGCGCAGCTTCCGCGTATCATCGATGCGCTGGGCAAAGACGATATACTCATGATTACCGCGGATCATGGCAACGATCCCACAGATCTGTCGACCGATCATACGCGGGAACATGTGCCGCTGCTCGCGTATGCGAAACAGGGAGCGCGGGGAATCGACCTGGGCACGCGCTCGTCGTTTGCCGATATGGGAAAAACGGTGGCGGATTTTTTCGGATGCGACACGCGCGCGCTGCGCGGCGAAAGTATGCTCGCGACGATCCGTCCGCGCTGAACGATGCACACACAAGCAGGCGCTTGACACGCCGAAGTTGTCGGCCGCGCGTCTCACTCTACACAGTAGGCGTGACGCGGATGCCGATGCTCGCGGCGTACTCTGTTTTATGCGTTATACAGAGAAAACAGATAATGAACGCAGGACACGAAATCACCCCTTCGTGCAATGATGATTGAAAGATGCTATGGTAAAAATCACAAAACAATATACGAACCGCGAGAGCCAATCGCTCGATAAGTATCTTCAGGAAATCGGCAAAGTCGACCTGCTGACACCCGCAGAAGAAATTGATCTTGCACAAAAAATTAAAAAAGGCGATCAACGGTCGCTCGAGAAACTCACGAAGGCGAATCTCCGGTTTGTCGTGAGCGTGGCGAAGCAGTACCAGAACCAGGGACTATCGCTCGGTGACTTGATTAACGAAGGCAACCTCGGACTGATCAAAGCCGCGAAACGGTTCGATGAAACGCGCGGGTTTAAATTTATTTCCTATGCCGTGTGGTGGATTCGCCAGTCGATCCTCCAGGCGCTGGCCGAACAGTCGCGCATCGTGCGCCTTCCGCTGAACCGCGTCGGCGCGTTGAACAAGATCGGCAAGGCGTTCAGTTCGCTCGAGCAGGAGTTCGAGCGCGAACCGAGCGCAAGCGAGCTGGCCGAAGAGCTGGATATGTCGCTCTTCGAGGTCGCCGACACGCTCAAGATTTCGGGCCGCCATCTCTCGATGGATGCGCCGTTCGCGCAGGGCGAAGACAACCGATTGCTCGACGTCATTCAGGACGAACGCCAGCCCTCGCCCGATTCGATCCTGATGGATGAGTCGCTCAAAGAGGAAGTCAAGCGCGCGCTTGCCACGCTGAGCGAACGCGAAGCCGAAGTGATCCGGTTGTATTTCGGATTGTCGAAGGAACATTCGCTCACGCTCGAGGAGATCGGCGAGAAATTCAACCTGACGCGCGAGCGCGTCCGCCAGATCAAGGAAAAAGCAATCCGGCGACTGCGCCACGCATCGCGCAGCAAGGCGCTGCGCGCGTATCTCGGTTGAGGAAGAACACATTACCGTTCGCCTGCGGGTTGTGACACAGGCCCGCAGATCTTCACAATATTGAACCAAACAGCCTCTTCTCCGCAGGGAGATGAGGCTGTGCCTTTTTGGCGTTGCGCCCGTTTTGTTTTTTTTTTACATTGGATGCATGAAAAAATTGTACCTCATCGCAGTGATTGTGCTTTTTACAGGTTGCGGCTCGTCGTCGCCTCGGTTTGGCGCATCAGAAGCGAAAAATAAATCCCATCACACGAAGGTTGTCCGAAACACCGTTCAATCGCAGGAAGCCAGCGAGCAGGCGGCGGAGGACGATGTGAAAGTCGATGCGAAACAAGTCCTGCGCAAGGCTCGCGTCTCCTCATCGCACTCGTCGAAGAAGAAAGCCCGGCGTTCCGCGACATCGGCCTCCGTTCAGAGCGCACAGAATTCCTCCGGTCTGGATGCGTCTCAGGAACAATCTCCGGATGTCCGGTCCGTGACCGACGATGCATCACCGGCGTCGTCCGCGCAGGATTCTCTCTCGGGCAGCATGTCCATCGATCAGCAGAAGATGATGGAGACGATCGCCCAATGGCTTGAGACGCCGTATCAATACGGAAGCGACGGTGAGGAGGCGGGCATCGACTGTTCTGCTTTCACGCGCGAGGTGTTCGAGGAAGTGCTCAATGTGACACTGCCGCGGTCGAGCGCGGAACAATCGCAGGTGGGCGACCGTGTGTCGCGCGATGAACTAAAGTTTGGCGATTTGGTGTTCTTTAAAACGAGAGGACGCAGAATCTCACACGTCGGCATTTATATCGGCGATGATTTGTTCGCCCATGCGAGTTCAGGCTCCGGTGTGACGATCTCATCGCTGGACAGCACGTATTTTAATAAACGTTACGCGGCCGCCCGCCGCGTGCTTAAATAAGAGTGGATGAATATGAAAACGGAGAGCGCCGTGTCTCTTTTGCCGATCTATTTATACGGAAGCGACGTGCTGAAACAAAAGGCCGCGCGGATGTCGGAAGTGACCGACGAGGATATCCGGCTCATTCAGGACATGCTTGAAACAATGCACGAGGCCAACGGCATCGGTCTGGCCGCCACGCAGGTCGGCATTCTTAAACAGCTTCTTGTGATCGACCTGTCGGATTCGGACGAGAGCGGCGAGATGAAACCCATGGCCATCATCAATCCCGAAATTATCGCGGAGGAAGGGCGCATCGAGATCGAAGAGGGATGCCTCTCCATTCCCGACATCCGCGAGCCCGTGAAGCGGCCGGAGAAGATCACCGTTCGCTTTCACGATACATCGATGACGCTGCAGGAACTGACTGCCGAAGGCATGCTCGCCCGGGTCATACAGCACGAGATGGACCATCTGAACGGCATTCTGTTCATCGATCATCTGAGCACAGCCAAGCGCACATTCCTTAAAAACAAGCTCCGGAAAATTTCGAAGGGTGAAGTCGATATCGATTACGAATTCGTTGTCGACAAGAAAAAGACCAAACGATGAACATCGTATTCATGGGCACGCCGGAATTTGCCGTTCCGTCCCTTCAGACATTGCTCGATCATCGCTTCACTGTCTCTGCCGTCGTCACGGCGCCCGACAAACCGCGCGGCAGGGGACAACAGGTCTCCCCGACTCCCGTCAAGGAATTCGCCGTTGCCTCCGGCATTCCTGTGCTGCAACCCGAGACGCTGCGCGATCCGGAGTTCGTTTCCGCGCTGCAATCGCTGGCTCCCGATCTCTTCGTCGTTGTCGCCTTCAGGATTCTTCCGAAAGATGTCTATACAATACCGCGCCTCGGCGCGTTCAACCTTCATGCGTCGCTGCTTCCAAAATACAGGGGAGCGGCGCCGATCAACTGGGCGATCATCAACGGAGAAACTGAAACAGGCGTGACGACTTTTTTCCTTCAGGAAAAGGTCGATACCGGCAGCATCATTCTGCGCAAGTCGATTCCGATTCCGTCGGAGATGAATGCGGGCGAGCTGCACGACGAGCTGATGGATCTTGGCGCGCGCGCCGTGCTCGAGACCGTGCAGCTGATCGATCGCGGGAGCGTTCCGCTGCTGAATCAGGACGACTCGCTTGCCACCCCCGCTCCAAAAATATTCAAGGACGACTGCCGCATCGACTGGACGCGCTCGACCGCCGCGGTGCATAATTTCATCCGCGGCCTGTCTCCCTATCCGGCCGCATGGACGACGCTTGAAGGAAAGACCGTGAAGATCTTCCGCACACACATCATGCCCGATGCTTCGTCATCGGTTCCCCCGCCGGTGTCGCACACGGACGCGGCGCTTCCGCACTCAGGCGCCATCAGAACGGAAGAGGAACGGCTCTTCGCTGCAGCATCGGACGGCGAACTAGAAATTCTTGAACTTCAACTTGAAGGAAAGAAACGCCTCACCGCCGCAGAATTCCTGCGCGGGCGGCGCTTGACTGTCCCGGCCTGGGACAACTAACTGTCGTCGTCTCATTCAACATCTTTTCGTGAAAGGAGGACTGTATGAAAGCAGCCTCTGACGTTGCGTGGTGGAAGGGACAGCAGGGTGAATGGTACGTCGTTGTGCAGGTCGCGCTCTTTATGCTCATCATCTTCGGTCCGCCGACGCTTCCCGGTTTTTCAGAATGGCCGCCTGCAATGGCGCCCTTCGCATCCTATCTCGGCATGGTGCTCATCGTCGGCGGCATTATGTTCATTGGAGCGGGCCTGTGGGAGCTTCGCTCGCAGCTCACGCCGCTGCCGTATCCTAAAGAAGGATCAGTGCTCATCACCTGCCGCGCCTATGCAATCGTCCGCCATCCGATCTATACCGGGGGCATCTTCATGGCATTCGGTTGGGCGTTGTTCATCCATGGCTGGCTCACGCTTGGTTATGCGGTGCTGTTGCTCGTCTTTTTAGACATCAAGTCGCGCCGCGAAGAGGTGTGGTTACTCCAAAAATTTCCTGCTTACGCCGCGTATCGGAAGCGCGTGCGGCGGCTCATTCCGTTTCTCTATTAAACACGAAACTACTGAGGATAGCCGTCCGTCAGCGGGCGAACTCACATGCGTGTTTCGTTGTTAGTCAAAGAATGAAAACCCTTTTACGATACATCCGGCAGTATCGCGCCCTGATCGCATTAACGCTTCTGTTGGCGTCGATCAATCAGATATTCTCACTCCTCGATCCGCTCATCTTCCGTTATGTGATTGACCGATATGCCACACGCTTCAAGGAATATTCGACCGGAGAATTCTTCCGCGGCGTGACGCTGCTGCTCGGAGCGGCCGTCGGCGTCGCATTCGTCTCGCGCGTGGCGAAGAACTTCCAGGATTATTTCATTAATGTCGTCACGCAGCGGCTCGGCGCGCAGTTGTATGCAGACGGCATCCGGCACTCGCTCGAGCTTCCGTATACGCTGTTCGAAGATCAGCGCAGCGGCGAATCGCTCTCGAAGCTCCAGAAGGTCCGCACCGATGTCGAGCGTCTCATTTCGTTCGTGATCAACGTCGTCTTCACATCGATCATCGGCGTGATCTTCGTCGTCATTTACGGCTTCTCGGTACACTGGGTGATCGTGCCCGTGTATTTTTCGACCGTTCCCATTCTGGGAATTCTGAGTCTTGTGCTGAGCAAAAAAGTCAAGACGATCCAGCGTGTGATCGTCGGTCAAACCACCGCGCTTGCCGGGGCGACAACCGAATCGCTGCGCAACATCGAACTTGTCAAGAGCCTCGGACTCGCGCAGCAGGAAATTGGCCGGCTCAACCAGACGACCGAAAAGATTCTGGAACTTGAATTGAAAAAAGTGCGCTACATCAGGAGCCTGAGCTTTGTGCAAGGGACGATGGTCAACGCGCTGCGGACGTCGATACTGTTTTTAATGCTCTATCTGATTTATACGCAGGCGATCACCGTCGGTCAATTTTTTTCGCTTTTTATCTATTCTTTCTTTATCTTTGGCCCGTTGCAGGAGATCGGCAACGGCATCAATCTCTACAGAGAGACCGAAGTCTCGCTGCAGAATTTCGAGGAGATCATGCGGACGCCCGTTGAGCGCACGCCCGAGCGTCCGGTCGGCATCGGTCATCTCGAGTCGCTCCGGTTCGACGACGTGAGTTTTACACATCGCTCGGGCCGTTCGCATGCGCTGACTGGCGTGTCGTTCGAGATTGGAAAGGGAAAAACCGCCGCCTTCGTGGGTCCATCGGGGGCGGGCAAGACGACGCTCGTGAAGCTCGTGGTCGGACTCTATACGCCGGAATCGGGACGCGTGCTTTATAATGGGATTTCGGCGACCGAGGTTAACCTGGATGCGGTCCGCGAAAAGATCGGCATTGTCACGCAGGACACGCAGCTCTTTGCCGGATCGATACGCGAGAATTTGCTCTTCGTCAATCCCGCGGCAACCGATGCCGAATGTCTCGAAGTGCTCGAGCGTGCCGCATGCCACAACCTGCTTGCGCGCGCCGAACACGGACTCGATACGGTGATCGGCGAAGGCGGTGTCAAGGTTTCGGGCGGCGAGAAGCAGCGCCTGGCGATCGCGCGCGCACTTCTTCGCAGGCCGGATCTGCTCGTGTTCGACGAGGCCACGAGCTCGCTCGACTCGTTGACGGAGGCCGACATCAGCACGACGATACGCGACGTCTCGACGCGCGAAGGGCTCATCACGATTCTTATCGCGCACAGGCTTTCGACAGTGCTCCATGCGGATGAAATTTTCGTCCTCGAAAAAGGACGCATCGTCGAGTCCGGCGGACACGACGAACTCATCGCGCTCAAAGGACTGTACTACGCCATGTGGCGTCAGCAAATCGGCGAGCGCACGAATGGCGAGGCAACGGAATCATTGAACGCCTATGAACACAAACGATCGTCAATGGTATGAAATTGCAAATGCCGGAGAGCTCGACACGCCGGCTCTTGCCGTTTACACCGAACGCGTGAGGGAGAACATCCGCGCGCTCAAGGCGATGGTGAAAGATCCCTCGCTGCTTCGTCCCCATGCCAAGACGCATAAATCGGGCAATGCCTCGCGCATGCTGATCGACGAAGGCATCACGAAATTCAAATGCGCGACAATCGCCGAGGCTGAAATGCTTGCGCGTGCAGGCGCGCCCGATGTGCTCATCGCCTATCAGCCTGTCGGTCCGAAGGTGGAGCGCATTTCCGAACTGACGAGGAAATATCCCGGGACGAAATTTTCGACCGTAATCGATCATCCGGAAGCGGCGCAGGCGATCTCCGCCGTCTTTTCAGACCGGGGACTGACGCTGCCGGTGTTGATCGATCTCAATGTCGGAATGAACCGCACGGGCATCGGGGTTTCCGATGCGCCGGCGCTGTTTTCAGCGTGTACGGATCTTGAGGGCATTCTCGTGGCGGGACTTCACATGTACGACGGACACATACAGGATGCCGATCTCGGAGTGCGGCGCGCGCGCTTCGATGAGGCGTTCAAGCCGGTTCTTGAGTTGCGAAAAAAACTTCAGGAGCAAACCGCGCGCGCGCTGACCCTGATCGCCGGAGGCTCGCCGACATTTCCTTTTCTTGCCGAACGCGGCGACGTGGAATGCAGTCCCGGCACATTCATCTACTGGGACAAGTCATATCAGACCCTCCTGGCCGATCAGCCATTCAAGCCGTCGCTGCTTGTGCTCACGCGCGTCATTTCGCATCCGGCCCCGGGTCTGCTCTGCCTCGACGTCGGATACAAATCCGTCGCCTGCGAAAAGGATCTGGAGCATCGCCTGTTTTTCATCGGAGCGCCCGATGCGCGCATTGTGAGTCAGAGCGAAGAGCATGTCGTCATCGCGGCGCAGAATGCAGAACGTTTTCCGCTTGGAGAATTATTCTATGCCATGCCGTATCACATCTGTCCCACGTGCGCAATGTACGAGCGGGCAGCGGCGATTGCCAATCACCGCGCCGAAGGCGAATGGACGATGAATGCGCGCGACAAAAAGATCACAATTTAACGAGCGCTGACATTGCGAGCGGAACCCATGCGGGCGATCCTGAGCCCTCGCGAGGCATCTCATCCGCGCCGCCTGTAAATTATCTTCGTTTCCATCAACATCTATGACATCTATTATGAAAAACATTCTCTTCCTCGCTCTTTTCTTTTTTGCCGCTCAAATTTCAACAGCTGCGGATACACGATCTGCCGATCCCCTTGTCTCGCACATCGATGCGAGCGTCAAACCGGGTGATGATTTCTTTCTCTATGCCAACGGCGCATGGTTCAAGCAACATCCGATTCCGGCGAGCGAACAAAGCAACGGCCTCTGGCAGCTTATCCAGGATACGATTAACGCGCAGGTTCGCACGATCTGCGTCTCGTCGGCCGCGCTTGCATCTGCGCCCGCCGGAAGCAACAAAAAGAAGATCGGCGATTTCTATACGACCGGTATGGACAGTGTCGCGCTCAACGCGAAAGGACTCTCGGACCTGAAGGACGAATTCGACCGGATCGACGCGATCGCGGATCTGAAAGGCGTAGTGAGCGAAGCGTCGCATCAGCATGCGGTGGCAGGCGCGCCGCTCTTCACATTTGCCGTCGGACAGGACGACAAGATCAGCAGCAAGAATGCCGTGTTCATTTATCAGGGCGGACTGAGCCTGCCTGACCGCAATTATTATTTCGACACCGATTCGCGCGCGCTGACCGTGCGCGAAAAATTTGTGTCGCATCTTCAGCGCACATTCGCGCTGATGGGATATGCCGATTCGGCGGCTGCCGATGCGGCCACGCGCCTGATGGCGCTCGAAACGGCGATCGCCAAGGCGTCGCGCAAGCGTGAAGACACGCGCGATCCGCTCAGGAACTACAACAAGATGTCGTTCGGCCAGCTGACCGACTCGAGTCCGAATATCGACTGGAAGACGTTCATTGACGGCGCCGGATTGAAAAATGTCGACACGGTGATCGTCGGACAGCCCGAATTCCTTGCATCGCTCAATGGCAGCCTGAAGGAATTTCCGCTCAGCGACTGGAAAAATTATCTGAAATATCATTTGGTACACAGCCTTGCCCGCGCGCTCGACGACAAGACGTATCTTGAAATATTCGGCTTCTACTCAGGAACGCTGCGCGGTGTTCAGGAGCCGAAGGCGAGATGGAAGCGTGTGGTCGAGCAGACAGACGGGATGCTGGGCGAGCTCATCGGACAGGTCTACGTGAACGAATATCTTCCCAAGGGAACGAAGGCGAAGCTGCTTGAAATCGGCAATTCGATCAAGGCTGTGTATGCCGAGCGCATCAAGGGGCTCGACTGGATGAGCGAAGGCACGAAGAAAAAAGCGCTTCGCAAACTCGGGACGATGATCATGAAGGTGGGGTATCCCGACAAGTGGAAGGACGTCAGCACGATGAAGATCGACAACGCATCGTACGTGCGCAACGTGATGAACGCAAGCGTGTGGGCCTACAACAACATGATCGCCAAGTATGGCAAGCCGGTGGACCGAACAGAATGGGGCATGGAGCCGCAGACATATAATGCGTACTATAATCCGTCGAACAACGAGATTTGCGTGCCGGGTTCGAACATCATCGTGCCGGGGTACGAACGGACGCTTGCCGACGACGCGCTCCTGTATTCGATCATTGGCGGTTCGACATTCGGCCATGAGATGACGCATGGGTTCGACGATCAGGGAAGCAAATACGACGAAAACGGCAATCTCAATAACTGGTGGACCGAAGCGGACAGCGTGCGTTTTTATGCGAAGACGAAGATGATCGTCAAACAGTACGACAACTATGTGGCAGTCGACAGTCTGCATGTCAATGGCGAGCTCACGCAGGGCGAGAATATCGCCGATTTGGGCGGCATCATGATGGGCTTCGAGGCATTCAAGAAAACGAAGCAGTATAAAAACCATGTGATCATCGGCGGACTCTCGCCCGAAAAGCGCTTCTTCCTCGGGTACGCCCTTGCATGGATGATCAACGAGCGGCCGGAGTCGATCGCCAATCAGGTGAAATCGAACGAGCACTCTCCCGCCCGTCAGCGCGTGATCGGACCGCTGTCGAACATGCCCGAATTCTACGCGGCCTTCGGCATCAAGCAGGGCGATGCGATGTGGCGTCCCGACAGCACTCGCGTGCGTATCTGGTAGGAGTGATGCGTTGACCGCACATCGAACCATCGGCCGATCGTGTTGCGCGATTATATAAACCGATTGCATCCCTGATTGAAAAGATATATATTAGGGATTATCAGTGCATCACATACGACACAGTATCTGTTTTTTGAACACGCCCGGCAATGCTGGATCAGTGCGCAAAAACCAGTGTATATTGAGGATTTGGCGCGTTTGATGGGAAAAATCATTGCCATAGCAAATCAAAAGGGCGGAGTCGGGAAAACGACAACCGCCGTGAATCTTGCGGCATCATTTGCTGCGGCGGAGCAGGAAACACTGCTGATCGACATCGATCCCCAGGCCAACGCTACAAGCGGCGTGGGGGTAGACAGCAAGGAATCGCGCAAAACGACGTACGAAGTGCTCATCGGCAACGTCCCGGCAGCCGACGCGGTAGTCGAGACTGCCATGCCGTTCTTATCGCTCATCCCATCTCATATCAATCTTGTCGGCGCAGAAATTGAAATGGTCAATGAGGGCCGGCGCGAGCAGAAGCTGCGCATCGCGCTCGAGCCGCTTCGCGAGCGTTTCAAGTATGTGGTGATCGATTGTCCTCCCTCGCTTTCGCTCATCACGCTCAATGCGCTGACGGCGGCAGATGCAGTGCTTATTCCGGTGCAGTGCGAATATTACGCGCTCGAGGGACTGGGTCAGCTCCTGAACACGATCAATATGGTGAAAAAGACGTTTAATCAGACGCTCGACATCGAGGGCGTGCTGATGACGATGTTTGATTCGCGGCTGCGTCTCTCGAATCAGATCGTCGACGAAGTGAAGAAATATTTCGGGAAAAAAGTCTTCAACACGATCGTGACGCGCAACGTGCGATTGAGCGAAGCGCCGAGCTTCGGCAAGCCGATTTTGTTGTACGATGCGCTCTCGACCGGTACACGTAATTATATGGAGCTTGCAAAAGAGATCATGGAACATCATGCTGCCGATGAAAAAAGGCAGGCGGTGTCCGCAGCGGCTGGAATGAAACATACAACGACGGCGTGAGTGTTATGGACAATCTGAAATCAAAATTGGTATTGGGCAGAGGATTAAGCGCCCTCATACCGTCTTCGTCTGAAACCTCCGCACAGTTTTCGTACACCGGACAGACCTCGTCTGACAGTACTGAAGCCGGAAAGATCGCATCGATCGAGATTGCCAAGATCCGTCCCAATCCGTATCAGCCCCGGCTCGACTTCCTTCCCCAGGCCCTCGACGAACTCAAGCGTTCGATCAAGGAAAAAGGCATCCTCCAGCCCGTGACTGTGCGTCGCACCGGCGGAGGCGCATTCGAACTGATCTCAGGCGAACGGCGCGTGCGCGCCTCGCAGGAACTCGGTCTGCAGACGATCCCCGCGTACATCATCAGCGTTACAAGCGACGCCGAGATGCTTGAACTCGGACTCATCGAAAACCTTCAACGCGACGATCTCAATCCGATCGAAATTGCGATTTCGTTCAAGCGTCTCATGGAAGAATGCATCATCAAGGCCGAGGACGTGGCGCAGAAGGTAGGCAAGGACCGGTCGACTGTCGTGAATTTTCTGCGCCTCCTGAGGCTGCCCGACAAGATCCAGCAGTCGGTGCGCGACAATAAAATTTCGATGGGGCATGCCCGCGCGCTGCTTTCGGCCAGCGATGAAAAGACGCAGATCCGGCTCCACAAAAAAATTCTCGATGAAGGATGGTCCGTTCGCAAGATCGAACAGGCGATCAAGGGACCGAACGGCAAGACACCGTCAACCCAATCATCCCGCACGGCTCCTGCGCTCAAAGGCGGCGCCGAATTTCAGTCCATCGAATCGCGCTTACGCCAGCAGTTCGGCACGAAGGTGACCGTACGCAAGAATTCGAACGGAGGAGGCGAGGTGGTCATCGAATATTATAGCGCCGATGATCTGGACAGAGTGATCGAAATGCTTGAACGCTGACGCTGCACTTTAAAATGTCATTCGCTTGTGAGGGATGACATTTTTTTCACCGATACGATATTACCGCGGTACACCAGGCTCAATTCTACCGAAAGGTGATTATGAAAACAATCATCAAAATGGACAAAGTCCTGCTTCCCATCGGTCCCTACAATCAGGCGGTCGCCGTTCAGGGACGGCTCGTGTTCACGGCAGGGCAGCTCCCGATCGATCCGGTCACGGGCCAGATCGCAAGCGGCGGGATCAGGGAGCAGACAAAGCAGGTGTGCGAGAATCTGAAAACAGTGTTGGCGCAGGCGAACACGACACTGAGCAATGTGGTGAAGACGACAGTGTTCCTGAAGAACATGGGCGATTTTGCGGCGATGAACGAAACGTACGGAACATATTTTGGCGAAGCGTGTCCGGCGCGCTCGACGGTTGAAGTAGCCCGGCTTCCGAAGGATGTTCTGGTTGAAATTGAAGCGATAGCAGTGGTCGAATAATATGATCGTCGGACAGTCGACAAAACAATCATGCCGCGGCGTTCAACGGGAACACGAAAATTTCCTGTCTGCTGCGGCGTTATTTTTTCGGGATGTTCCGATGCCCGGCGGTGTGCGGCGAGGCGGTGCATCACGGTGAAGACATGCATGCTGTTCATACTGCTGCTCTCGTCGCCGATTGCGTTGGCGGTGCAGGCGCGGATTCCTGTTGCGGATTCCGATTCGACGCGCGCGCAGGCGCAAGGACGTGAAGGCGTGCAGGCGGATTCCGTGCGCAGAGTGACGCGCACGCCGGGAACCACGGTTGCGACACGTGTCGATTCTGTTCCAGCGGTTCGTCCCGTGATCCGGTGGAATGAGGATTCGCTCATTGCGGTGCGCATGGCGGCAACGGATACGGTGATGCGTCCGAAAAAATCGGCCACGATCGCGATGCTTGCGTCGCTCGTGCTTCCGGGTGCGGGCCAGATCTACAACGAATCGTACTGGAAAGCTCCCGTTATCTGGGGATTCGGCGCGTATTTTTATTCGGCCTATCGCATACAGGACAAAAAGTACAAGCAATATCGCGACGCATACGCGGCGACTGTGCGTCCCGATACACTCAATGGACAAGGCGTTACAGGTCTGCAGACTAGTCGCAATTTCTATTATGACGACCGCAATAAATTCGGTTGGTATATCGCAATCACGTATGTGGTGACACTCGTCGATGCGTACGTCGACGCAAGCTTATTCAATTTTGAAGTCAGCCCCGACCTGCAGCCGCACGGCGAATGGAAAGCGACTCTTCACATTCGGCTGCCCTGAGACCGCGATCGGACTCATATCAAACATCCATCATAACACAACATTACACGGGGATATTACAATGAAGATTCGTGATGAAGAAGCGCTAGCGTATCACAGTTCGGGACGTGCGGGCAAAATCGAGATCACCCCGACGAAGCCATTCTCGACGCAGTACGATTTGTCGCTTGCCTATACGCCCGGCGTGGCGGTGCCCTGTCTCGAGATCAAGAATAATCCGAATGACGTCTACAAATACACGGCCAAAGGAAATCTTGTTGCGGTCGTCTCCAACGGCACGGCGGTGCTCGGTCTTGGCAACATCGGTCCCGAAGCGGGCAAGCCGGTCATGGAGGGCAAAGGGATTTTGTTTAAAAAATTCGCCGATATCGACGTGTTCGATATCGAACTGAATGCAAAGACTGCCGAAGAGGTGATCCGCACGGTGCAGGCGCTTGAGCCGACATTCGGCGGCATCAATCTCGAAGACATCAAGGCGCCCGAATGTTTCATCGTCGAGGAGGAATTGCGCAAGACGATGAATATCCCTGTCTTCCATGACGATCAGCACGGCACGGCGATCATCAGCGCAGCGGCGCTCTTGAACGCACTCGAGATTGTCGGCAAGAAAATCGACCAAGTGAAGGTCGTCTTCAACGGCGCCGGCGCCGCATCGATCGCATGCGCTAATTTGCAGATGCTCCTGGGCGTGAAAAAAGAAAACCTGATCATGTGCGATTCGAAGGGCGTCATCTACAAGGGCCGCACAAACGATATGAATCCCTATAAGGTGAAGTTCGAGAACGACACGACAGCCCGCACGCTGGCTGAAGCGGTTGCAGGCGCCGACGTGTTCATGGGGCTCTCGGTGAAGGGGGCGATGACGCAGGAGATGGTCAAGTGCCTGGCGCCCGATGCGATCATCTTCGCCATGGCCAATCCCGATCCCGAGATCACGCCGGAGGACGTGTTCGCCGTGCGGCAGGATGTGATCTACGCCTCGGGCCGCAGCGATTACGCAAACCAGGTGAACAACGTGCTCGGCTTCCCGTTCATTTTCCGCGGCGCGCTGGATGTGCGCGCAAAGACGGTCAATGAAGAAATGAAAGTCGCGGCGGTGCGCGCCCTGGCGCAGCTTGCCAAAGAGGATGTGCCTGATGCGGTGATCCGCGCCTACGGCGGAGCGGAGATCAAGTTCGGAAGAGAGTACATCATCCCGAAGCCGTTCGATGCGCGCGTGTTGACGCGTGTGGCTCCGGCGGTGGCAAAGGCGGCGATGGATACGGGCGTTGCACGCATCGCGATCGAGGATTGGGATGAGTATCGCAACAAACTTGAAGAGCGTCTCGGACGCTCGAAGCAGTTCGTCCATCTGCTCATCAACAAGGCGCAGAAGGAAAACAAGCGCATCGTGTTCCCGGACGGCGACGAACCGCGCATCCTGCGCGCCGTGCAGATGATCGTTGAACAGAAGATCGCACGGCCCGTACTCTGCGGCAACACGGAGAAGATCCAGGGTATGGCGAAAGATCTCGCGATTGATCTCTCGACGATCGAGATTGTGGACGTGAAGAAATTTCCGCGCATGAAGGAATATGCCGAAGAACTCTACCGGCTGCGCCAGCGCAAGGGATTGAAGTACGCCGAGGCTGCGGACATGATCAAATCGCGCTTCTCGTTCGGTGCGATGATGGTGCATCTTGGCGAAGCCGACGGTATGATCGCCGGTCTCAATGCGCATTATCCCGAAACGATCCGTCCCGCGCTTCAGATCATCGGCACAAAATCCGGCAAGAAGCATGTTTCGGGCATGAACGTCGTGATTGGAAAGAAGGACGTGTATTTCATGGCCGATACGATCGTGAACGTCACTCCCGACGCCGAGACGCTCGCCGAAGTTGCGATCGAGGCCGCTGAAACCGTTCGCTCGTTCGGCATCGAGCCGCGCGTGGCGATGTTGTCGTTCAGCAATTTCGGGAGCGCCGAATATCCCGAGAACATTAAAATGAAACGTGCGGCCGAACTCGTGCATCAGATGGATCCGTCGCTCATCGTCGATGGTGAAATGCATGCAGATATGGCCATCGTGTCGGGTCTGCTCAAGAAGAACTATCCGTTTGCGCGGCTCGATCAGACGGCAAACGTGCTTATCTTCCCGAACCTGGATGCGGCGCACATTGCATGCAAGCTGCTTTCGCACATCGGCGAGACTGACATCATCGGTCCGATTTTAATGGGCATGGCCAAGCCTGTGCATGTGCTGAACCGCAATGCCGATGTGACTGATATCATCAATATGACGGCCATCTGCGCGGTTGAGGCAGGCCAGTAAGACAGAGACGTAGCAGGATAGTGGAAAAAAAAATGCCGCCCTAAGGTGCATATTAATTGAGCGATCAATTAAACCCTTTGGGCGGCATTTGTGTCAAAACTTACGACACAGGGTATGCGCAACATCCTCAAACTCACATATTCAGACAGCAACGGATCGAAGATCAATGAAAAAATCATATCTCATAGGCGGGCCTGTTCTTCTCGTGCTGATCGGCCTCGGCATCTATTTATTCTTTGCAGCGGGAAGGACGCAGGATGTCCAGTACAGATTTGATAAAGTCTTGCGCGGCGATATTCAAATGGTCGTGACCGCCACAGGAACTTTGAGCGCCGTCACCACGGTGCAGGTCGGCACACAGGTCTCCGGCATCATCTCGAAGATCAATGTCGATTTTAATGCGCACGTGAAAAAGAATCAGGTGATCGCGCAAATCGATCCGACCACGCTTCAGCAATCGGTCCGCGATGCCGATGCGAACCGGCAGCGCGCCCAGGCGCAGTACAACGAATCGAAACGGGCACTTGATCGCCTCACGACACTTCTTGACAAGAATCTTGCAGCGCAGGCGGATTACGACGCGGCCCTCACGCAATTCGAATCTAACAAGGCCGCAAAAACTCAGGCC
Source organism: Bacteroidota bacterium (assembly GCA_035298825.1). Classification (GTDB taxonomy): domain Bacteria; phylum Bacteroidota; class Ignavibacteria; order UBA10030; family UBA8401; genus CAISDA01. The sequence goes on along the minus strand of DATGXR010000193.1, from coordinate 738 downwards.
GAGGCTCAGTATGAACGCGCGCAGATCAATCTGAACTATGCCACGATTCGCGCACCGATCGACGGTGTTGTGATCTCGCGCCAGGTCGATGTGGGACAGACTGTTGCGGCGAGTTTTTCCAGTCCGACGCTCTTCACGATCGCGAATGACCTGACGAAGATGCAGGTGCTTGCGAACGTCGACGAATCGGATATTGGCAGGGTGGAGACGGGTCAGGATGTTTCTTTCACGGTCGATGCGTATGCGGAACAGACGTTCCATGGCACTGTGAGCCAGGTGCGTCTTGCGCCGGTGACGGTGCAGAACGTCGTGAATTATGTCGTCGTGATCGATGTGCCGAACAAAGACATGAAGCTGATGCCGGGCATGACCGCGACAGTCACCGTGATGGTGCAGAAAAAAGAATCGGTGTTGAAAGTGCCCACGGTGGCGCTCAGATTCCAGCCGCCGACAGATCAGATCGAAGTGCGGCGAGACAGTTCGAACAGGAGCAGTGGAGATGCGGCGCAGGATTCGGCACGCGCGGCGCGACGCCGGCAGTTCGCAGAACAAGGCGGAGGAATGGGATTTGGCGGAGGACAAGGATTTGGAGGCGGCGGAGGAATGGATATGCAGGCGATGCAGCGCCGGATGGCCGCGCGTGGCATCGGACGCGTCTGGGTGCTCAATCAGAACAAGAAGCTTGAACCGGTGATGGTGCGTGTCGGATTAAGCGACGGCACGTTTACCGAAGTGACG
>DATGXR010000192.1:0-4608 GCA_035298825.1 Bacteroidota bacterium | reverse complement strand
CGAGAGCGGCCTGCGTCAGGATGCCTGCTTCACTGATGAGCTCATTGACCGTCTGGCGTGATTTTTCGAATGCCGAGACGCTGGCTCGTGTCTGTGTGATGATGCCGTCCACATCTCGTGCAAGATCTCCGATTTCATCCTTGGTCGTGATTTCAAGGAAGGGCGTGCCTGTCACGACATCATACGTTGTGTCTCCGTGCGAGAGCGCCTCCAATCCTGAGCCGAGATTTGTGACGCACAAGCCTTTCAGTTGCTTGACTCGTTCGGAGATCAAGATAACGGGTTTTGAAATCATTCTGGCGATGAAGAAGCCCAAACCGATTGCAAGCACAACACCGAAACCGAGAAAGATTTCCGTTTCAAGCGAGGCGGCGCTATACTCATGCGCGATTTCCTGGTCCAGTGAATCGGCAAGATGCTCTTCACTGATAATGACACTATCGAGTTCTTCCGTCAGTCGTTTCGATATCAGATCGAATTTGCCCGATTCAATCTCTTGTGCCAATTTAATGTCGCCGCTGAGAGCCAATTTGACCGTAGCTTCCACTTCCGGCTTATACCCTTCCCATGAATTCCTGTACTCTTCATACAATCGCTTTTCTTCTGCGCCAAGATTGGTGGCGGCGAATTTTTTCATCGCCTCCTCTTCTTTTTTTTCAACCGCCTGAATTTCTTCTTTTAGTGTTGTCCGTCGAGCCGGATCGGTGGTCGTAACGATTTCAGCCACGGCCAGCCGAAGTTCGTATAATTCCTGCAACGCATTGCTCGCTTCCACGATAGGAACCGTACGATCATTGTACATTTGCTGCGCATTATCATTCATTAATGACATATTGCTGATACCCGTGTATCCGATCACAGCGGCAATGAAGGCGACAACAATAAAGCTCGATATGAGCTTCGTCTGTATTTTAAGATCGGTGAACCATTTCATTATCATGCTCCTTTTAGCAGGTATGTGCATCGATACGGTGACGATGCCGATGGGCAACAGAATTTTAATAGTATCCGATCAGTGGTTGTGAATCTCATCTTTGACTTTTTCTTTGTCCGAATGAATCGACTGTGAATGGCTCATCTCGCATAAGCGCACAACACCGGTTTCGAGACTATAGACGGCGCCCTTGATCGTCAGTTCGCCTTTTTCAACCAGCTCTTGCACGACAGTGCTTTGCTTCAATGACTGATCGAGCTGCTGGCGGACATTTTCCTCCACGCATGCTTTGACAAGTATGCTCTCCGAAGGATGTTTTTCTTTCACTCTGTCGACGGCCGGTTTCACCCTCCACACCAGTGAACCGATATTCGGCGGCACTTCCCCGCCTGCGATCGTCGCTTTCACCGCACCGCATTCTTCATGACCAAGCACGATGAGCAAATGCACATGCAAATGTTCGGCGGCGTATTCAATGCTGCCAAGTGCGACCGAGTCGATGACATTCCCTGCAGTGCGGATGATAAACAGTTTGCCCAATGATTCATCGAAGAGCAATTCCGGCGGCACGCGCGAATCCGAACACGAGAGAATCATCGCATAAGGATGCTGGCTTTTCGTCAATTGCGCTCGTTCCTGTTGATAATTCTTCCTCGATAATTTTCCGTTCACGAATCTGCCGTTGCCCGCCAGTAATTGCGATGTGAGTTGCTCGGTATTCACTTCCTCTTTTTTTTCCTTGGCCGCCGGCTGCGGCGGCGTCGACTCCCCGCCAGCGAGCGAAGAGTGGGAATCATCATGCTTCAACGAGCGAAGTTCCACTCTCAATGCAGCCATTGACGCCACACGCTCGATGCGCTCGGCGTTGATCAGGATCTTCAGTTCCGATTCCATCTGCCTGATGGTCTCGACAACTTTTTTTATCTCCTGAGCCTGCGCCATCACTGAAATGAACAGGATGCCCGCCAAAAACAATATTTTTCGTATCATTGCTATATCCCCGACTGTTGGTGAATACGATAGATAAAAAGAAATGGAGGAAAAACAGACTTTTCACGAATGAACATGGCGGGCTGCTTGGATGCAACGTGATCGCCCCACTATACTGACAATCGCTCAGAGTTATTGATTCTTTACTAAAATGGTTTCAAGAGGTCATACAATAGGCACAAGCGGTCATCGGAATCGATAGTGATCTCCCCGAAGCGGTTATATCGTAAATCGGCCGGAAGTGACAGCCGACGAGGAGTCAGAATATTCAGAAGCAGGTCCGCACATAACGTCTTCCCAATTTGCCTTGCATACGCGTAACTCTTCGCCCTTATATGCGTAGAAGAGAGACATTACATCACTTTGCTGAAGGATTCCCCCGATGACCAGGGTCCAAGACCATCTGGATGCTTATACACAATCCTGGAAAAGCAGTGCGCATACTTTTCCATCATTCAGTCATACATTTCCTGTTACTGAAAAACAGCGACGCGAGCAGGTCCTCGATGGATATTTCAGATCGGTGAACGCCATGAAGTCACGCGCGCCGCGTCGAAAGCCGTTGACCGGAGACGCCCAACTGCAGTTCATCACCGCAACCCGACATCTGTTGTACGAGGGACTGGATTTCACGGCTCAACAGCTGCATGTGCTGTTCTCGGAGGAACTCTTGGACGTCAGCCGGCAATTCGTACGCCAAGCCCGGCAGTTCGATTCCGCATTGACATTCAATGAAATTTTCCAGGCCTGCCGCAATATGTGGGTCATGAACGGATTGCAGATCGTGCTCGGGTTGCCTGTCAAATTAACAAGCTCAGTGTTTGCCTATAGTCTCTTATATCCGTATACCGATAACCTGATCGACGATCCCGATATTTCCGCGGATGACAAAGCACGCTTCAGCACAAATTTTCATGAGCGACTGGCCGGACACTCCCCTCAGCCCAGGACTTCCACAGAGCGCATCATTTTCAGTTTGGTCGACATGATTGAAGCGGAATATCCGCGATCGGCGTTTCCTGATGTGTATGAGAGTCTGCTTGCCATCCATGACGCCCAGACCAGAAGCATGCGGCTGCTGCATGCAGGCGACTCGCTTTCTGAATCTGAAACGCTTGAGATCTGTCTGGCAAAAGGCGGGACGTCTGTTGTGGCCGACGGGTATTTGGTTGCGGGCACGCTCACGAAGGATCAGGAATTTTTCCTTTTCGGCTACGGAGCATATTTGCAGCTATTGGATGATATTCAGGATGCCCAGGAGGATCGTGCTGCCGGACTGCACACGATGTTTTCTCGAAGCAATGAGTTCCTTGAGTCAAAGGTCAACATGACTCACTGGTTCAGCAGCATGGTGATGCAAAACCTATCGCTGTTCGGAAGTCAGCATCTTGAAATATTTTCATCGTTAATGCGAAAGAGCATGGAGTTGCTCGTGATCGGCGCCATTGCTCATACTTCCGATTTGTACAGCGCAGCATACGTGTTGGAAATGGAGAACTATTCACCGTTCAGCTTTTCGTATCTCCAAACGCACAAAGAGCACTTCGTTCCCTATAATGGTTTTTTACTGAAAGCAATTGAAGAACTTGCAGTCGCTGAATATTCATCCGTGACAGTATCACCTTTTCAACAGTGAGGACTTGAGCAATGCCATTTGACCTGCATGGTAGAGATTGTGCTGCACCACCCCATGCAACAAAAAGTAATTGGTATACTCCCTTCCAGGCACGATGTCCGAAAGCTCGGCATCGGTGAGCCGTGAACAATGACTGATCAGGAGATTGTGTTCTGTTCGCAGTGTGTCAAGCGCAAGCTTCCATGCCTCGGGGCTTGCGTCTTCGACTACCGGCCAGTTCTGCTCAATCGGAATATCTTCCGGAGTCAATTCGCCATCGATTCGCCTTCTTCCGATTCTTATCCATTCTGTCACATGCAACAGTAATTCCCAGATCGTATGCACTCCTTCCAGCGGCCTCGCGGCGGCAAGCGCCGGATCGAGATCCGAGAGGATTTCATTGAGTGAGGGACCATGCCATGCCGGACCATCAAGCGAACGCTGCAATTGATCGACAATTCTTTCTGTTTCGGTCATCACTCCTCCTCTTGATTCAAAAAAGTGTGTGTCACTGTTCTCTATATCGATATGCAAAAACAGCATCAAAGGATCCCACCACAAATTTTTCGTGCCGCCGCTGTATTCTCAGGATGGGGAAAAACACCTTGACCATGGCCGACTGATTGGCTGCAACGATCGCCATCTTCTCGGGCGGAATTTTATCCGTCGATGCGTTGCCATATTCGGCCAGGAGTCTGTCTGCAAGCGACTGCAGATCGATCACAAGCGAATCCGCAATCTTCGCGTCAATCGAGATCGCAACCGTCATTGCGCTTAAGTCCTGACGGAGTCGAACTGTAATTCCCGGACCCGAAAATTCTCTGTTCGCTTCGCTCGAAAAGACATGCTGGCCTCGCAGCATCCGTTCATAGCCTCCGATTTCAAGCGCTCCATTTTGATCGGCTGACAGGATGACGAGCCCGCCTGGCGCCGCCAGCATTGGTCGAACATATGTCACTCCCATCATTTTCGCCACGAGCGCCGGGTCCTTGTAGGGAGCTCCCGAGTGAAGCGTATCCCGGCTCAGGCTTTCGGTAAACCACGGCTGGATCGCCCCGAAGCCGTGCAT
>DATGXR010000191.1:0-16135 GCA_035298825.1 Bacteroidota bacterium | reverse complement strand
CGCATGCGGCGCATGTGCTGAGATGCTCGCGGAGTTCAGGTGTCTTCTCTTCCAACCGGCGTTCATCGATGAGCTGGTCGATCGTTTCACAGCAGTCCTGGCATGTCATCATTCAATCCTCTTCCCGATTTCCAATCAGCGCGTGCAGATGCCTTCGCGCACGGTGCAGCGTCGTGGCGACAGTGCCCGACGGCATGTCGAGTATCGCGCCGATTTCGGTGTAGTTTTTTTCTTCCATATAAAAGAGCGTGATCGCAGCCGCTTCATGTGCCGGCAGCAATGCAATCCGTTCAAGCAGACTGAGGGTGGTTTCCCTGCCGATTGCATGCGCCTCGGCATTTGGTGTCGAATCGGGAATCTCACACGCGCACTGGTCGTCGTCGATCGAGACGAATCGCGGCTGTTTCACCGCACGCCGGCGAAGGCAGCACCGGAATGTGATCGTGTAGATCCATGTGGAAAGCGCCGAGTCTCCGCGGAATGTGCCCAGCTTGTTATGAATAATCATGAACACATCCTGTGCCGCCTCTTCGGCATCCGCGCGGCTGCCGAGCATGCCGAAGCATTGGCGGTAGACCGCGGGGCCGAATTCTTTCACAAGCGATGTAAAATGATCACTCATTGGCAACAGTGGACGCTTCTGCGAAACAGGATTCAACATTCCTCTTTCACTATGAGAGACATGATTTCTGATTTTTCTTTCATTTTTTTTCGCCGATGAAAGAAATTCCGCGCTTCATGTCTCTCACTAAGCAAGAAAGGAGATGTGCATGATGAATACGGGTGACATATCCACGACGATCGTCGTCATCGGCGGAATCATCGTTTATTCCATTTTCGAATACCAGAGGCGCGAATTGCAGCACCGCGAAACAATGGAGCTGCTCAGGCACGATATCGTACCTCCTCCTCCTGTTATCGTAGGGCCGAGCCTCTGGTCTCTCATTTGGTCGGCGGTAGTGTGTATGTTTCTTTTATCCGCATCACTTGGCATGATCGTGTTGAGTATCCGTATGCCGGGCATGCGCATGCCGCTTATCGTGATTGCCTTGGTCTTCGCGGTGCTGCTTGCGATGGCATCGGTGTTGCTGTTCACGGATGTGCGCCGGTACCGACGCGGGCGCGAGGCGGAGAAGGGAGGCATCTCATGAGCATCTTGATCCTTGTGACCGGGATTCTTGTGTCGATCGTGTTCGATCGTCAGCAGTGGCGTCACCGCATCGATCTGAAATGGGAATACAGGCGGCTGAATCTTCCAATGCCCGACCCCCCGCCGAAACTCTCAGCCCTGCAGGCATGGCTCAATATTGTGCTCGGTGTGATCCTGTTTGCGTTGGGCTGTATGCACATCGCAACCATCATCCTCATGGTACAGATGCCGACCGAATTGCGATTAAACACTGCATCAAGCGCTATGCTCTTCACAGGCGGTGGCGCCGCGCTTCTTGTGCTCGGTGTGTCGGCGCTCATCGAACGACGGCGTTGGAATAAACGCACACACTGATGAAAAAAAGGGAGCATTCGAATGATTGAGTTCGGATGCTCCCGTCAAACACACTCCCCGTAGTTCCTGACTCGCTTCATGCGTTCGCGACGGGTTTCTTCTTTCCGAATTCGGGATCGAGCCTGATCTGCGAGACCACAAGGAGCGCCGGCACGATCGAGAGAATGACGGAGGAAAAGAACATCCTGTATCCAAGCCATTCCTGAAGCCTTCCTGCAAACATGCCGGGAATCATCATCCCCATCGCCATGATGCCTGTGCAAATCGCAAAATGCGCCGTCTTGTATGCGCCGTCGGATATCTTGATCATATACATCGAATACGCGGTGAAGGCGAAGCCGTACGTGAACTGCTCCATTCCCACAAGCGCGCAGACGAGAGGAACATTATCGGGCTGCGCGTGCGACAGGAACATATAGACGAGATCGGGCACATGGATGATGAACATCATCGGAAACAGCCAGAACTTCAATCCCTTGCGCGCAATGGCGATGCCGCCCGTAATGCCGCCGAAGAGAAGTCCCAGCACACCGAGCGTGCCATAGGCGACGCCCACTTCGGCTGTCGATAATCCGAGTCCGCCTTTGTCACGCGCATCCAACAGAAACGGCGTGATGAGCTTGATCAGCTGCGATTCGTTGAAGCGGTAAAGAAGCAGAAAGGCAAGTGTGATCAGGATATCCTTCTTGCGGAAGAATGAACCGAATGTCGCGAAAAATTCGGAGAAGAAGCCGAGAGATTCGGATGCTTCTTTCGGCGCATCGATCACGGGATGAGGCAAGATGAATCGGTGATAGATGAAGAGCGCAATGAAGAGCGCCGCCACGAGAAAAAACGTCAACGACCATGCGAACTGCAATCCGCCGTGCGTTTCGAAATATCCCGCAATGATCACAAGCACGCCCTGACCGGTGATCATCGCCACGCGGTAGAACACGCTCCGGATGCCGACAAATTCGGCCTGCGATCCCTCATCGAGCGCAAGCATGTAAAAGCCGTCCGCCGCAATATCGTGCGTCGCCCCGCTGAACGCCATCAGCCATAAGATGGCAATCGTGATCTGAAAAAAATTCGGGAGGTGGATCGTCAGGGCCACACAGGCGAGCGCCGCGCCCACAACGAGCTGCATCGTAACGATCCAGAAGCGTTTCGTCCTGAGCAGATCGACGATCGGGCTCCAAAGCGGCTTGATGACCCAGGGCAGATACAGCCAACTCGTATAGAGCGCGATATCGGCGTTCGAGATCCCCATCTTCTTATACATGATCACAGACACGCTCATGGCGATCACATACGGAAGACCTTCCGCGAAGTACAACGTCGGAATCCAGGCCCATGGATTTTGTGTCGCTTGTGTGTCTATACGCTTCATCTGACGAGTGTGCCTTCTTTTTCGATTGTGGACATAGGTTGCTGTAGATGACTTAGAACGCGCGGCAAATTTATACCATTCAGCAGATAACATTGGCTGAATGGTACTGTTGCCACGGACTCTTATGGTGCGTAAAAAAAATCAACGCATCTGCCAATAGAATCAACTGTATTTTTTTAATTTATTTACGCGTTCTTAATAGAGCGTGGCCAGATGCGCGTTGCGGAAGTAATGGTTCACGATCTCTTCGGCCACAAAGCCCTTGATCGCCATGACCGCCGCGCCGATCTGGCAGAGACCCACACCGTGTCCCCAGCCGCCGCCCTTGAATGTGAAAGCCGCGATCGTGCCGTCCGCGGCACGTTCGGTCTCGATGATGAACGCCGAGCTGTACAAATGGCTGTGCGAAAGCCAACGGCGAATCTCGAGTTCCTTGCCGACCGTAAGCGTCAACTTCGTGCCTTCGATCTTCAAACGATAGATGCGTCCCGACGGTCCCCGCTCAAGCGGCGTGAGAGCAGTGAGCGTGCCGAAATCAAATCCGGATTTTTTGAAAATGAGCTCTTCGAGTTCCTCGCGCGTGTAGCGGATGCTCCAGCGGAAGAAATCTGTCGTCTCCCGGTCGAACGACGGAAGCACCTGACGCAGTACGGCGCCGTGCGTCGTGTTGCAGTACGCATCAGGTTTGGAAATAATCCATGCGCGCACCTCGTCTGTTGTGTTCACCGGCGCAAATTCAACGGACGCATCCGACACGCTCGTCAGATAGGGAACGGGCGTATCGGCCCATGCATGTTCGAACAGTTCGGTCCTGCCGCCGCACGCTTTAGAGAATCGGGCGTCGCAGATCTCGTCGCCATGGACGAGGAACACGCCGCGCGTCGCCGCGACCGCCTCCCTCGCCGCTTCCGAAATGATCTTCGAGACGCCGTGATAGCGCTGGCAGTGATCGTCGGCACAGACGTCGTAAACGTCGTGATCTTCCCTGTCGTACCAGCGTGTGAGCTCCGTTTCAGTCCGGTGCGTGCGCTGCGACGGGACGCCGAATTGCGAGTGGCGCTGTTTTTGTTCGAGCATCGCCACAAGCCAGCTTCTGGATGTGATCGCCTGCGCCTTCAACAATTCGATCGGCGCCTCGGCGCTCATCTCGGAGGAGATGACGCTCGTGAGATATTTTTCAACCGGCACCTCGTTGATAGCCGTGATCGTTCCGTTCTCGCGCACCAGGAGCGTCAGACCTCCTTCGAAGCGCTGTGATTCCCTGCGCTCCCAATGGAAATTGATGCCGATTGCAACATCGTGCAGGACGAACTTGCAGTCTTCGGAGGGGATGCAGCGAATCTCACGGGCGCGAAGCAGTTCGATGCCTTTGCCGCCGTACATCACGACTTCGCCGCTTTCGACGACGGCATGAAATTCGCCGTGCACGATGATGTTATGGTCGATATTGAATCGGCCGACGAGCTCGCCGCGCACTTCCTGATACTGTTCGAATATCCCGACTCTGATGACGGGTTCCTGTGAGATCATGGAAAAATGATTTTCGTATGTGATTGTTGATACATGAAATTTTTAAAAACGGGCGAAATGACATTTCGCCCTACGTTTACAGGGCGGCGATGATGCGCGCGACCGAGGCGCGATCGAGCGAAACTTCGGCGAAAATCGATTCGATCATCGCCCGATCGACGCGTAGAAAATCGCGCTCAAGCGGCACGACCGGAAGCCCGCCGATATCGATCGTGGCGGGACTCAGCAACACCTGCTCGTCCCCCTCTTTATAATACACATCGGGCCGGTGTTTCGTCCTCGGAAAGACGATCGTGCGCCAGGCATTGTTCGCATACGAGCACAACAGATTGATCTTCGGTTCCTCCTCGGTGTGTTCTTCGACGCGCATCGCACGCATCAGCCGTTGAAAAACAGCGACAAGCGCGGACATTTCCGTGCCTTCAAGCACGATCACCTCGCGTCCGAAATCCTTCATCGTGAGCACGTCCACTCCGTCAATCGACCGTTCTCTGTGTCTGTGGGCAGAGCCCACAACATCGATTTCGACGGGGATTACGCCCGTGGGACAGGCCTGGAAATGCATATGGTCGGGAGCCGAAGCGCCGCAGCGTGCGCCGTTATACACGACTGTGAATGACGGTGAAAAATCCTTGGCCAACAGAAACATCGTGCCGAGATACGTTTCGACAGCCTGCGGCACATGCTCGATGTGCGAAATTGTTAAATGCCGGTCGACGATCGGGGCGGGATTACACAATACGAGGAATTCGTTTCGGTAAAGAATGCCGCGCTGCTCCGGCGGAAGATTTTCAACCGACAGGAAGCATGGACGATCCCGGATCGACTTGGGATCGGTCTTTGCCGCTGAAGAAACGATGCGCTTGGGATTCCATTGAAGCACGACCGAATATCCGCTGCATTCGATCGGCTTCTTTTTCACGTCGGCGAATGCGGCATATCCTTCGATCAATTGAGGCCACGTCTCCTGTTGCTGATGCAGAAGACGAAGCGACTGTTCCGATAATGTGGACGACGAATCGAAGCGTTCGAAGATCAAGTGTTCAAGCATGCGTGTCGGCTTTATATTTCTGTGTTGGTCTGTGTGTTCGTGTCCGCCTACAGGCGCGCCGATGCCGCGCGTTGCGATGTTCGGATTGATCAGATCACCGTCTTATAGCCGATCAAATGCTGCACGTTCGTCTTGCCCATGAGGAAGGGCTCTTCCTGCACGAATGTGAATCCGAATTTCTTATACCACTCGACCGACGACTTATTTTCAACCATGACACCGAGCCAGACCCGATCGAGTTCGAGGATCCGTGCCATGTCCTCTGCCAGGCGGAGGAGATGATGGCCGATGCCGCTGCCCTGGCTCTTCGGCAGCACATAGACACATGAGATATAGAGACGGTTTTCTTCGTCGTTAAATTGAAGGCGCTCGAATGCCACCACTTCGTCGTTCACAACGGCGACGTAGCCTTTGCACGAGGGCGACTTGCAGAGCTCGGCGAGTCGATCGACGGAATAGGTCTGCGAGAAGTACGAATGAATATCGTCTTCGGGAATGAACGAGCTGTATGTGGCAAGCCACGTCTCAAGCAGCACGCGGCGCACCGGCTCAAAATCTTCCGGCGTCCATTCGCGGTATATGATCGGTGTGTGCATAGTCGTCGTCATCTGTGAATGCATGAATTATTGCTGCTTCGCCGCTTTTTGGCGCGCAAGCAGTTCGATCGTACGGATCTTGTCTTTGTACCAGTCGTTGCGGTTGATCTTGTCGACCGGCAGCGCGGCATCTGTGTTGCCCTCCCAGCGGCGGCACAGATACAGCGGCTCGTAGATGCGGCCGATCTGATAATGGCGCGAGAGTCGAAGGGCGACCGCATAGTCTTCGCCGTAGCTCACATTGGGCAGGCCGATGTCGCGCAACAGCGCCGTGTTGAATGCGCGCGGCGCGCCCAGTCCGTTGATGCGCAGGGCGTTGTTGCGTCCGTTGTCCGGCGTCCATTCCTTGTGATCGATGATGCCCGGCGGAATGGGCTCGAGCGTTGCGTTGACGAGCTGATAGGAACCGATCACCATCGCATACCCGCCCGCGCGGAACGCGTTGACCACTTTCTGCAGCGTGTCGGCATCAATATAGAGATCGTCCGAATCGAGCTGCACTGCATATCGTCCGCACGCGGGATTCATGACAGCTTCGTTCCAACATCCACCAATCGCAAGATCCGCGCGCTCGGGAATGATGTGCACCACGCGCGTATCTTCTTTGGCCAGAGCTGCGACGATCGCTGTGGTGCGATCGGTCGAATGGTTGTCGACAATGATTACATTGAACGGAAAATCGGTTTTCTGCACGAGCGCGCTTTTGATCGCCTCGGCCACCGTCTTTTCGCGATTGCGCACGGGAATGATCACGCTGGCTTCGACGGGAAATTCTCCCGTGGCCTTCGGGGCCTTCATGAATTTCGGCCTGAGATACGCGCCGATATGCTTCAAGTGCTTCGTTGCGACAAGTTCCATTTCCTTTTGCACGGACTGATTGCGCGGATCGACATAGTCGAATTGTTTGTCGCCGCTTGTGCGCAAATCCGATTCGACCTTCGTGTACAAATATTCCTGTATATGAAAAAGCGGTGCGATCGCCGAGACCTTCAATCTGAGGTCATAGAGTCCGGCGCGCTGCACGTTTCCGATCTTCCCGAATTTCGCATACGCCTTCTTCACGGCCGCAGTTGAAAAAAGCAGCATGGGGCCGAACTCGAAATTATCGCGGATGCTCCCGAACTGATAATCATTCACGGGATGCTCCAGTCGGACGCCGGATTTGATCTCGTGATAATCCGAATACACAATGCCGGCATTGGTTTGCTGCGCGACGTCCGTGAAGCGCGGAAGCGCGCGCTGCCCGAGGACGACTTCCTGCGTCTGCGAAATGAAGAGCAGGTACTTCGTCGCAAGCTGCGCCACAATTGCGTTCAACGTCCTTCCCGATGTCATCGATTCGACGACCATGCCCTGCGTGCGGGGGAATGTTCCAGCATATGAACCATTGTGTGCCACGATGATCTTGGTGACTGACGGGGCGGCGGTGAGCACGGCGAGCATCTGTTCGAAATATGGCTCTGCGCTGAACGGCAGAACAACCGTTATTGTGCTCATGAGTAAGGCTCCTGAAAATGACGTGGGGCAGACCGCCGTCCTTCCAAAAGTCGGGAAAAAGCGCGGTGTTCGATCGGTGTTGTGCAATTGTATACAAGGTAGAAAGAAGTTCGATTGAAATCAATATCCGCCCTTTTTCACTTCCCGCGTCTGCCGGCGCGTGAATGAAACAAATCCGTGTCGGCGTCGTATGGATAATCATAACTTCCCTTTCTTCCTTCAACCCGAGGTTATCCACATGAAAAAGAAAATCATCATTTCATCCGCCATCATCATTCCGCTTGCCGCTGCAGCGTTCTTTCTTTTTTCCAAGACGGGCACGAAGCCTGAGGAACTGCCCAAAGTCAAAGTCGCACGCGGAACGATCGTCGATAAGGCCCTGGCGATCGGAACGATCGAACCGGAGAATGAGATTTCGATCAAGTCGAAGATCTCGGGCGTCGTGAGCAAGATCTTCGCCGATGCCGGCACGTACGTCAGAGCGGGACAACCGCTGCTTGAAGTGAAGCCCGATCCGACGCCGATCGAGGTCGCCGATGCAAAGCGACAGGTACAGCTCATCGAAGTCGAGGTCGAGAACGTGACAAAAGACCGCGCACGGCAGGAATCGCTCTATAAGAAAAAACTCATCTCGGACAAGGACTACGAGGATGCCCAGCGTCGCAGCCAGGAAGCAGAACTTCATTTGAAAATCGCGAAGGAAAAGCTTGCGCTGCTTGAAAGCGGACGTGTCACGATCGGCTCGACGCAGATCGAATCGATCATCAAGGCGCCGATCGACGGGTACGTGTTGAGTAAGGCGGTCGAAGTCGGCGATCCCGTGACGCCATTGAGCTCGTATCAGGAAGGCACCGTGCTCATGCGGATGGCCAATATGGAGCGCCTCATCTTTAAGGGCTCTGTCGATGAGATCGATGTCGGCAAGCTGCACGAAGGCATGACAACCGAGATCAAGGTCGGCGCGCTTCCGACCGATACGGTGCACGGAGTGCTGCAGAAAATTTCGCTCAAGGCCGAAAAGAAGGAAAATACAACCGTGTTCCCAATCGAGATCCTTGTGCCGCGCGGAAAGAACTCGACGCTGCGCGCCGGATACTCGGCCAACGCAAGCATCATCATACAGAAAAAATCGGATGTGCTCATGCTGCCCGAACGCGTCGTCACATTCCGAAACGATTCGGCGCTCGTGAAAGTCGCGCTCGGTCCCGGCAAGGACGAAGAGCGATCGATCAAGACAGGACTCTCCGATGCAATGAATGTCGAAATCGTCTCCGGATTGAAGGAGAACGAGGAAGTGCTCGAGAAACCGGTGAAGAAGATCGATTGACAAGAGAAACGTTTTTTTCATCCTGAATGATCACACAGCGGCGCAAGCAAGGAAATCATTGCTCGTGTGTGTGACATAACGAATTCACACAGCAGAACAGAGACGCAGCACGACGTTCGAAAACAAAGCGATCTATGCATAACTTTCTCTCGATCATCAGCGAATTCACAGCCGACCTGAAGGCGCAGAAGCTGCGCGTCTTTCTCACGACGTTCGGCATCGTCTGGGGCACTGTGGCGCTCATCGTGCTCGTGGCATTCGGCATGGGATTCAAGAAGCAGATGTCGGCCAATATGCACGGCATCGGCGAGAGCATCTCGATCATGTTCCCCGGCCGCACAAGCAAAGCGTACGCCGGATTCGGCACGGGCCGCGGCATCAGCTTCACTGAAGAGGATGTCGCATATCTTGCCAACCGGCTGCCTGCCGACATCCAATCGATCAGTCCCGAGTACATGAATGGCGGCGATCTGCCGGTGCGCGTCGGCGAAAATATTCTCACGCCCACCGTCACGGGCATCATCCCCATTTACGGCCAGATGCGCAACATCATTCCCGAAGCGGGAGGCCGGTTCCTCAACGACAACGATCTGCAATCGAGGCGACGCGTGGTCGTGATCGGCAACCGCGTCAAAGACTTTCTCTTCGGGCAGACCGATCCGATCGGCCGGACGATCCTCGTCGGATCGACGCCCTTTACGGTGATCGGCGTGATGATGAAAAAAACGCAGCCGTCGTCGTACCATCAGCGCGACCAGGACCGGATCTTCATTCCCGCATCGACGTTCGCGGCACTCTTTGGCGCGACGCATCTGAGCAACATCATCTTCAAGCCATACGATCTGATGCGCAGCGAAGAGGTCGGCACGCTTGTGCGCGAGGCGCTGGCGGCAAAATACAAATACGATCCGACGGATAAGGATGCGGTCTTCATCTGGGATACGGCGGAGTTCGACAAGTTTCAGGCGACGTTTTTCTTTGCGCTCAATTTGTTCCTCGGCATCATCGGCGGCTTTACGCTCGGCGTCGGAGGCATCGGTGTGGCCAACATCATGTTCGTCGTCGTGCAGGAACGCATCAAGGAGATCGGCATCAAGCGCGCCGTGGGCGCCAAGCGTGCGAACATCATCGTGCAGTTCTTCACCGAAACATTTTTTATCATGGCCATCGGCTCGTCGATTGGATTCGTGATTGCCTTCGGCATCATCCAGGTGCTGCAGATGATTCCGATCAAGGAATATGTGGGCACGCCCGAATTTTCGCTCCAGGTGGCATTGATTGCCATGGGCGTGCTGTCATCGATCGGACTTGCGGCAGGACTGCTGCCCGCGCGCCGCGCAGCAAATCTCGATGTGATCGAGTGCCTGCGGACATAGGAAAACTCACGCAATTATTAACCACAGGATCAATCATTCAAACGGAGCCGAAGGCGATACACGCATCACCGCTTAGCGCCTTCACGGCCGCCCCGGCTGACTTGGATGATCTGGATTGAAAGCACACTCTTATGTGGCTCGAACTGTTTAAAGAATTCCTGCACGACATCCGCTCGCACCGCACGCGGGCGATGCTCACACTCGGCGCCATCATGTGGGGCACCATTTCGGTCATTCTATTGCTATCGTTCGGCGAAGGTCTCGGCACACAGATGCTCAAGGGACTGATGAACGCGGGCAATCGGATCATCATGGTCTATGGCGGCGAAACAGGATTGATCTTCGAAGGCCTGCCCAAAGGCCGTCCCGTCAACCTCACCGAAGACGACGCCGATCTCATCCGCCGTGCCATTCCCGATATCGACATGATCAGTCCGCAGTACAGAAAAGGCGTCGCGCTTCGTTACGGCACAACCGTGAAGTCCACCGAGTGCGAAGGCGTCAATCCGTATTTCGAAGAAATGCGCGTGATGTATCCGGCTGCCAACGGCCGCTTCCTGAATGAAAAGGATATCGCGGATCAGCGCCGCACAATCGTTCTCGGTCCCAAGATTGCCGAAGATGTTTTCGGAACAAGCGAAGGCGTCGTGGGCAAAACGGTGCTTGTCGACGGCATCCCGTTTGTCGTCGCAGGCATCCTGCAGAAGAAGCTTCAGACCGCCAGCAACAACGGTCCAGATGTGCGTCGCGCGATCATCCCCTATTCCACATTCCGGACGATCTTCGGCCGCACATACGTCAATTCGATCGTCGTGCGCCCCCGCGATGCGAATTCGCAAGACCGCGTGAAAAGCGAGCTCTATCGCATCCTTGGCCGCAAATACCGATTCGATCCCGAGGATGAGCGGGCGCTTGGGATGTGGGATTTTATTGAAGGCGAGAAGATCAGCCGCAAGATCGGCTTCGGCGTTTCGATGTTCTTGTTTGCGATCGGATTCCTGACGCTCTTGATCGCGGGCGTCGGCGTGGCCAATATCATGTATGTCGTCGTGAAGGAACGCACAAAGGAGATCGGGATTAAGATGGCGTTGGGCGCCCGGCGTCGCTACATTCTCGCGCAGTTCATCTTCGAGGCGCTGCTGCTGGCGTTTATCGGAGGCGGTGTGGGACTGTTGTTCTCATGGGGAGTCGTCGCAGGTGTGCGCATGATTCCTTCGGAGGAAGGCGCCATGCAGTTTTTAGGCAAACCCGTGTTGTCGCTCGGAACCATGATGATGACAACCGGCATTCTCGCCCTGATCGGACTGCTTGCCGGATTCTTCCCCGCAAGAAAAGCGGCAAGCGTCGATCCGGTCGAATCGCTCCGATACGAATAGTAAAAAAAGATCGTATACAGAAAGTCCGCATGTGATGAGCATGCGGACTTTTTTTTTATAAACGCATCACGATGCACCAGAGCGCGTAGAGCAGGAGCAGAATCAATCCCCACTTCATGATCTTCAATCCGATCTTGATCAGTACGAGGAGCACGATGGCTGCGACGGCGATTCCAATAACGTCATACATGGTGCCTCATTCCTGGTCTGTTGAAAAAGGAAATCCTTTTTCACTGTGATCACGCCGCCGGACGATGCTGGCTTATTCACAAGAGTCATTTTGCGTGTGATGACGCCGGCTTATTTCACAAGTGTCATCTTGCGTGTGATGACGCCGTCGCCTGCTTCCAGCCTATAGAAATACATGCCGCCCGAGAGCGAGCGGGCATCGAAGCTCACCTGATGGGCGCCCGCGCTCTGCACGCCGTTCACAAGCACCTGCACTTGTCTGCCCAGCACGTCGAACACCGTAAGTCGAACCATCCCGGTTGTTTTCAGCGTGTAGTTGATCGAGGTCGACGGATTGAACGGATTCGGATAGTTCTGGGCAAGTGTGAATGCACCGGGCGTCGACGATGAAGCTTCATCGCCAACAGATGAGATGATGTTGGAGCCTTTTGCCAGCATGATAAATTGCACGGAGCGGGCGGGCGATGACACTTTAATATCCGTGTCGATCGGGTACGCCTTCGCGGGAATATTATCAGGAGTGATGCTCGGTCCGAATAATGCCCCCGTGGGAGCGACTCCGTTGACTGTGACTCTCGGCGAAAATTCTCCGGCGTCCGTTCCGGTGAGTGAATACACATAGTACTGGCTGCCGACGCCGATCGTTGTCGGATCGACCCTCACGGTGTAACTTGTCGAGCTTTTATTCACTAGCACCACTCCTGTCTCGCCCGAGCTGAATCTGGTGGCATAGACAAGAATATTACTGTTCGATGATACTGTCCGTACCATATGATCGCCCGTAAATTGGGGCAGATAATAGCAATAGAAATAATCAGGTCTGGGACTCAGATTGGGAGGATTCCCCGATGTGCCCCCATAGTACATGCCGCCCGTTTCACCGGTCACGAGAAGCCATCGGCACGACATGCCGAAATTATTTTTGATCATTTCGTTAAACAGCGTGACTGCCTGCATGCCGTTGGCGGCTGAGATTCCCATGGCCGTGGGTCCGTTGTTGTTCCATTCAGTCACGGCGATGGGCAGGTTCGGAGCGTTATGAGCGGCCATGTCCTGACGGATGAAGCTCGCATTCTGCTTGAGCGTCGAAGCCGCAGTGGTAATCTGCGAGCTGGCCGTAGAGGCTCCGCCGCCGAAATAATTATGCATCACATAAAAGTCCGCTTTGTCGGCAGCGATCGTGAAGAACGACGAATTCCAATCGCTGTTGGGACCGGTTTCGCCGGAGGCGTCGTAGTGAAGGATCTGTCCGCCGATGTAGATATCGACGCCGATCTCCATGGCGGCCGCCCTCATTGAATCGGCGAAGACCCTGAAATGTTTCGCATACAAGGCGCCCGTGATGACGCGGGGCTGATGGTCCTGATTTTTCGTCGTGTCGATAATGTATCCGCATTCCCATGGTCCGCCGTTTTCGTTGCCGATTTCCCAGTACTTCGTTCGTCCGCCATCATAGCGCACCCAGTCGGCCGCGTAATGCGCCGCATCGGCCACGGGATCTTTTCCACGTCCATAACGGGCATAGCCGTAGTTCACGGTGATCAGCCCCTGGGCGCCGACCTTGTCACGGAACTCGTAATAACTGTCGAGCGTCGTCGGCCAGTTGTTTGCCCCGTACTGGGGAGTGAATGGCGCGTAGACATTTTTTAATGCGTCATAAGTCGTATCCGGGAGATTCGGCGCCGAGCCGCTCCAGAAGAAAATATTGGACCAACTCCCGCCGGGATAGCGGATCAGTGTGGGCGCCAGAGTTGTTGTCTGAGACACCATCACGGGATCCTCCAGGTTGTGCCCGCACCAAACGGCGATCGCATTGCCGAAGATGTATTTCGAAACTTTCCCAATCGTATCCCTTGAGATCGTCGCCGTGACTGTCGGCGTCGTTGTTGGTTTCGTTGCAGCTTCAAAGGGAGGAATGACCGCATCTTTTGGCAGAAAATCTTCGAGGAAGCAATTCTTCGGCGTTTGTGCGAACACAGGAGCCGTCGCTACATACGACAGTGCAATCAGGGCAAAGAGAAAACGAAGTTTCATGATCCGTGGTTCCTTTTAAAAAAATCGAGGAGTCCTTTTTCTGTTTGAGTAACAGCCGGGACTCGCAGGAATTGTGTTAAAATTTTGATAAACGTTTATCATTTATCTATCGATATTTAAAAATTTTTCGAGGGAAATGCAAGCCCGAAAACTTTTCCTCGCATCTTTTTTTCATACACGCAATCAAAGTATTTACAGACAATGGCACGCGCTCCATCATCGTCCTCCGTCTTAATTCTCACGCCGCAGATCGCGGCACGACTCCCCCACGACCAGCCTCGGTTTCAACAGGACGCTCGTCGGCGTCATCACGCACGGCTCATCCATTCTCCGGATCAATGCCTGCAGAACGGTCCTGGCAAGCTCTTCAACCGGCTGCTCCACATGTGTGATCTCCGGCTGATAGATTTCCTGTCCCGGAATTTCGTCGAATCCGATCAGTGAAATATCTTTTGGGATCGCGAGATGCAATTGCTGCACAGCCTTGATCACGCCTGTTGTGAGCAGTGAGCCGATCGAAAAAATAGCGGTGGGAGGATTCTTCATGGTCAGCAGGCTGCGCGCGGCAGTGCATCCCCTGTCTTCATTGAATTCGCCGTTGACGACAAGCGATGTGTCGTAGCGAAGATGATGCTTTCTGAGCGCATCGACATAGGCGGCGGAACGCTGGATATCGGCATGGAGAATGCCCGGCCCCCTCAACAATCCGATTCGTTTGTGGCCGAGACGAATAAGATACTCGACCGCCTCGAATGCGCCCTGGTAATGGTCGGTCTTGACAATATCCGACTCGATGTCCTGGAAGATGCGGTCGAATTGAATGAACTGCATGTTCACCGTCATCAGATAACGAACGGATTCAGCCGAATGCGGAGCGATGATGACGCCGTCGACACGCTGCGAATGCAGCAGCTTGACGTATTTCAATTCCTTATCCGTATCCTCTTCCGTGTTGCACAAGACGACGTTGAGATTGTGCATGTTGGCAAAGACTTCGACGAAACGAAACCAACTGTTAAAAAACGGATTCTTGATGTCCGGCATGATCACGCCGATCGTGTTGGTGCGCCTGCTCACGAGCGAGCGCGCCACCTGACTCGGCTGAAAGTTCAACTGATCGATGACCTTATGGATCTTCGCCGCGGTGCGCGGACTGACGATCTTCGGATTATTCAGCAGTCGCGACACCGTCACGACCGATACGCCGGCCTTGTCGGCTACATCAAAAATTGTCACCATGTGCGGATGAACCGATTAGTGCTTATTGTACAATCTCCACGCCTTCACTCGTCCACGTTACTCAGTCTACGATTTTCCGTCAGGCTGATTCATTGTCGTGAAGATCTTCCCGACAGACCCGACGACGCCCGCCACATCGGAGAGGTTTGAAGGAATGATCATCGCGTTGTTTGTTTTGGCAAGCTTGCCGAACTCGGACAGATACTGCTCGGCGATGCGGAGATTGACCGCCTCCGATCCGCCTTTCTCGTTGATCGCATTGGCAATCTCACGAATGCCACGCGCCGTCGCAGATGCAACGCGTTCGATCTCCTGGCCGCGGCCTTCGGCTTCGTTAATGCGCTTCATCTTTTCACCTTCCGAACGCGCAATCGCCTCCTGCTTGTCGCCCTCGGCGCGATTGATCTTCGCCTGTTTGTCGCCTTCCGATTCGGCGATGAGCGCGCGCTTCTCGCGCTCGGCGCGCATCTGCTTCTCCATCGCGTCCTTGATCGACGGCGGTGGCACGATGTTCTTGATTTCATGGCGCGTCACTTTCAATCCCCAGGGCAGCGAGGCTTTGTCGACAGCCGCCACGATTTCCTGATTGATCTTGTCGCGCTCCTCGAACGTCTTGTCCAACTCGATCTTGCCGATCTCGCTTCGCATCGTCGTCTGCGCAAGCTGTGTCGAGGCGAACCGGTACTCGCTCACGCCGTACGACGCCTTGACAGGATCCATGATCTGTATGTAGAGAATGCCGTCGACTTCGACGGCGATATTGTCCTTGGTGATGCACGACTGGGGAGGAACATCGATCACCATTTCCTTCATCGAGTGCGTGTAGGCCACGCGGTCCATAAACGGCACAAGGATATGGAATCCGGCATCGAGCGTCGCATAATATTTTCCAAGACGTTCAACGATGTACACGGTCTTTTGCGGAACAACGCGGGCGGTCTGCATCAGCACGAAGATGATGAACGCAGCCAGAATAAGTATGATGATCGTTGTGACATCCATAGCAGGTGATCTCCGTCAGGTTGAGAGGATAAGTGAGAGAAC
>DATGXR010000190.1:0-12847 GCA_035298825.1 Bacteroidota bacterium | reverse complement strand
AGAACAATCTGATGATCATCCTCGGATTGATCCTGGCCGAGAAGCGCCAGGCGATCAGGCAGGGCCACGGTGAAGCCGAAGCATTGAGCGAGAAGTTCGAGGGCCGCATTCAGGGATTATTGGAAATCCACCAGATGCTTTCGGATTCAGGATGGGAGCCGGTGAAGATCTCGCACCTTGCCGATCGCATCTGCAAGAGCGTGCTGCATTCCTTCTCAGACGGGCAGACGGTTGTCGATTTATTTGTCGGCGAGTGTGCGATCACGGTCAACTCTCGCCAGGCAGGCAGTCTGGCCTTGGTGTTCAACGAGCTTATCATTAACTGCATGAAATACGCCTTTGCAGGCGCCGAGGGCGGCGAGACGCCTTCGATCACAATCGGATTCGCACACGAGCAAGAGTGTCTGCGCATCGAATTCAGGGATAACGGATGCGGATATCCCGAAACGGTCATCATGGACAAACGCTGGAATGTCGGACTGCGGCTTGTGCATCAGATCATCGAACACACATTGGGCGGAGAAATCCTGTTGTTGAACAGCAATGGCGCCCTGGTTCAGATCGTGATCGATCTTGATGAAGCAAATCAATGATCGATCCCCGAAACGATCTCGAAGAAAGAAATCGTCAACAACGCCACAAATAGTTATTTCAGCATCGTAACCTTCTTCACCTCGCTGCGCGAGGCCGAACGCAGCGCACAGAAATACGTCCCACCCGGCAGGTTCGTTCCATCGAAGCGGAGATGATAGAGCTCATTCGGAGATGCGTTGCCATTGAAGAGTGTGGCCACCTCCTGGCCGAGGGCATTAAAGACAGTCACAGTCACATGCTCCATTGATTTTACGGCGAATGTGAACATCGTCGTGGGATTGAACGGATTCGGAAAATTCTGCGAAAGGGCGAAATCCCCTGCCGCCAATGCCGCCACAACCTCAACAGATTGTGAATAGGAGAAATGACCGTCGCGATCGATCTGTTTCAACCGATATGACGCTTTTCCTTTGGCGGTTGGATCGACGAATGAATAATGATTCGGTGCGTTTGCCGTTCCGGCGCCTCGGACAAAACCGATTTTTGTCCACGCGCCTGCGATTTTTTTCTCGATGTCAAATCCGATGTTATTCGTTTCAGTCGCGGTCGACCAATGAAGTTCGGCCCTGCCGTGAACCATGTCTGCCGAGAATGTTTGAAGTTCGACCGGCATCACAGCGTCTATGTTCAACGCGAAGTCCTGGGCCAGTTGTGTTGTCGAAATTTTCATACTCGTCACCACGCCCAGCGGATCGTAAACGTCGCTTTGAAAATTAAAACCCTGCGCCACATTGCAAACATAGTTGCATGCGACCGCAGTCTTCGCAAGCCGGGCTATTTTCGCCCCGACCAGTACCCCCCAAGCGGAAACAAATGTATTGGAGACGGAGAATGCCCGATGGATTTCCTGATCGATCGCCTGCGGCTTGATACTGATCCAGAGTTCGAAATTCTCCGGTGACATCACTTCGGTACTCGGATTCGTGGCGATCTGGATCTGTAGGTCGCTTCCGATTTTCTCAATGACCCCTTTCAGAATAACGCCGTTGCTATGCGCGCACTTGAAATACACATGCGCGACCGGATCATACTCATACACATCGAACATGAATTCCACATCCAGATTGGTCAGCGTTGTGTGCAGCAATGCGCTTACTGTGGTTTTATTGGTCGTGCTTACCTGCATGAAGATCGAAATGGGATCGGTAGAGCCCCCGTTCCATGCAACGTTACTTATTACCCCCGCCACATTCGTGGATCCCGCACTGTCGTTGGTCGGCACAAACAGCAGGCTGAAAAAAATTAGAGTCATCGCACATCTGGTCGACTTCTTCATCGGGCAATTTTTTTTTGGCAAAAGAGTAAGATTCAATTGTGACGAAATTCATTTTCTACAGCATATATAATAGTAAATTAATGCAACATGAACAATGACGGACCGGCTTTCGATGCGTATATTCGTCGATTTATGCGATACTGCAGACATTCTCGATGAGTTCCTGATGCGACCGCTTCCATGAAAAATATTTCTGTTGCACCAAAGTCGGGATATGCTTACTTTCCACAACAAGCATGTGCGAGGGAGGCGCACATACCGGCAGCACAATTCACCTGACAGAGGCTCTTACCACACATGCCATTTTCACATCATCTATCGCAGCGAGGGGGGAAGAATGTCACAGCATGGGGATTGCGACGATGCAAGCGATTACTGCAAAAAGGGATACTTCAAGTACTGCCTTCAGGACTATCACGGAGCGCTGATCGATTATACAAGAGCCATTGAATTGAAGCCTTGTTGCGGCTCAGCATATAACAACCGGGCATTGATCCATCAATTGCTCGATCAGCACATTGAAGCCGTGGCGGACTTTAAGAGGGCGAAAGATTTCGGCTTCCCGGTCGATCTCAAAGATCTGAATCCGCAGAATTAATTCCCGGACAATATGGCCGCGCCCTCGAATGCACATGGCATTCGAGGGCGCGTTAATTATTTCATGTGCGCTTATGCGCCTGGAGCTTCAGGCAGCCCGACGATTGTTTCCTGACTTGGATACAGAATAATAAAAAAAACCGCCCGGAGACAGAGTGTCTGAAGGCGGCGAAGCAGAGCGTGATGCGGCTGCAATGCGGGACTCATGGCCGGGCGTGTGTTTCCGGATCCTTCAAGGCCAGACATTGTTGTACCGCGTCAAGAAAAACCGGATTCTCAAAGGGTTTTTTAAAAAGAAAGTTCGCACCGACTTTTCGCGCCAGTGACAGGTACTGATCTGGTCCCAGCTTTCCTCCTCCCGAAATAGCGATAATGGGGACAGTCTTGCTTTTTGCGCGGATCGCGAGGATCGTTTCGATGCCTTCCTTTTCGGGCATCACGATATCGGTGATGATGAGATCGAACGGGCTCGCCTCGAATAATTTCATCCCGTGAACGCCATCGGATGCGCCGCAAACTTCATAGCCCGCCTCTGCAAGAAGCTGTACGATCATATCGTTGACGATTTCGTCGTCGTCTATTACGAGGATTTTTGCCATCGCTATTGCTCCTTTTTTTCGCTTTCAATCACTTCACGAATTGCCTTGCTTAGTTGTTGTGTGCCATACGGCTTCATCAGGATGAGACTGATGCCGACCATTTTCGCCGTCTCGACATTCACATCGCGGCTGTATCCCGTGCACAGGATGATGGGAAGATCGCTTCTGAGCTTTCGTGCCTCCTTGGCCAGTTCGATGCCGGTCATATTCGGCATGGTCTGGTCGGTGATCACCAGGTCGAATTCGGTTGTATGTTCCCGGATAAATCGAATCGCCTCCTGACTGTCGGAGAATCCGGTGACTGTATAGCCGAGACCCGTGAGCCAATCGACATTCATCTCAACGAGCATCGGTTCATCGTCGACAAACACGATCCGCTCGGTGCCCGAAAATGGTCCAGTGCTGTTTTCATCGGCCGCACCGGATGAATGTTCTTCCGTTGCGGGGAAATAAATCTTCACTGTTGTTCCGCGGCCGGTCGCGCTTTCCACCTGAATATTTCCATGATGAGACTGCACGATCCCGAGCACCACGCTCAAGCCCATGCCGGTGCCTTCGCCCACCGCTTTCGTCGTAAAGAACGGATCGAAGGCGCGCGAAAGCGTCGCAGTATCCATGCCGCGTCCGGTGTCGGAAATTTCGATCACGGCATATTCGCCCGGTGCAATCTCACCGGCCTTGCCGTACTCGGCACGAACGAGCGAAACGCCGTAGAGCCGAATCGACAGCGTCCCTTTACTCTCCATGGCATGCACAGCATTGGTTGCCAGATTCAGCATCACTTCATGGATTTTCGTCGGATCTGCAAGCACCGGTTTCGTTTCGTTGCTCAACTGCGCGTCGATGATCACCGACGTCGGGATGGAGGCTCGCAGCAGGTCGAGCGCCTCTCTGACGATCGGTTCAAGATCCGTGGCATACCGGGGCGGAGCCGATTGTCTGCTGTATGTCAGGATCTGTTGCACGAGGTGCTTGGCCCGGTCTGCCGCTTTGAGCACTTTCAGAAGATTGATTTCCAATCGCGATCCCTTCGGAGCCAATCCGAGCGACATATCCGTAAAGCCGATGATGCCCGCGAGCACATTATTAAAATCATGTGCGATGCCGCCTGCCAGCTGACCGATGGTCTCCATTTTTTCGGATTGGCTCAGCCGTTCATGGATCTCGTGCAGTGCCGCTTCGGCTTGTTTGCGTTCGGTGATGTCGGTCACCACAACCTGGACCGCCGATTGGCCGTTGTATGTAAGAGCTGACGCGACGACTTCCACATTGACCGGACTACCATCAAGCCGCACGAATAGCTCTTCGGCAGGATAGAGTCCCTGCTCACCCGCCATCATTCTGAGCATGCGGGCGCGCGCTGTCTCGAACTGGTCGGGATGAATTATTTCCTTGATCGGCTTGCCGATCAACTGATCGATCGAATCGGCGCCCAGTAATTTTTTTCCGGCGGGATTCGTAAAAACGATCTTCCCTCCGACGTGGACGGCGATGCCGACAGGCGACACCTCGAGCAGGTTCCGGTAGCGCATTTCGCTTTCACGCACTTCATTGAAATATTTCGCCCGTTCTTCCTGGGAGATCAGTATCTTGCCGATCAGGACGGTAGCCACGGGATAGAAAACGATGACCGAAATTGCGATCGTATGAAATGAGGCCCAGGCAAAATTCTTCGGCAGAAACATCATCAGCGCCAGCATGACAAAATGCACCACCAATCCGAACAGGTAGAGATTCCGGATGTTGACGGCGGTCCGATTACGTTCACGCAAACGATGGAACACCAATCCGAGCAGGATCGAAGAGCCGATCACAGACACTCCCATCACCGCGCCGCCGCCGCCGATGATCAAACGCGTGGCGATTGCCATCACCCCGGCGATCGCTCCGCTGACAGGACCGAAGAACAGCGCGCACAGGCTCAGTACGATCGATCTCCCGTCGAAGATAATGCCGGGTGAAAAATGATAGGGATTGAGCATAGCAAGGATCGCGATGCAGCCGAATGTGAATCCTTGAAGCAGTTTTCCCGTATGCCCCTTGTGATCCCACCGCGCATCAACAAAACCGGAGACGACACTAACGCTCACAAGGACGGCAAGGTTATAGATGAGCTGTATGATTACCATATCGATAAAATGTAGTATAAATCCCGCCGATTCACAAGATTGATGCCTCCATAGTTACGTCTGCCAGTCGATGATATTCTGTAGTTATCGGCAGATTGTGAGGAAAACTTGAGCCGGGAGATGAAAAAAATTCAAGCAGAAAGGCGGCCGGATCACAGGTGAACTGCGGTCCGTTAACTAAAAAAAACAACGGCTGCCCCGTCCGGACACTTGATTGTTGAACGACATCGCTCTACATTGAAGGATATCTAAAAATATCGTAGGGGACTGTGATGACAGATGACGAAAAGCAATCGATCCTTGCGGAAAAATTGGACAACATCCTTTCGCGGCTCATTCTTGCACACCGTGAAAGGGACACGCAGATGATCAAGAAGTATAAAACGGAGGCAAAGCGGATCCTGGCCGAAATCGAGATCTTCGTGACGGATCTTTAAACCGCTACCGTATCGGGCCGCTCTCGGCGCACACCCGATACGATTGTCAACGAACAAGAATTGTGTTCGAAGTTATTTTCGCTGGAAGGATTCTTCAATTCCAAACAAGTCGTATGGCTGCGTACTGAAGCGCTCATTGAAAAGAAAGATCGCAAGAACCAGGTAGAGCGCGGCTCCGACGACAATGAAGATCTGCACGGCGGACGTTTTTTGAATATCGTGTTTTAAGCGCACCTCGCAGACTTCTCCCGGACAGTATTGTGCTTTTTCTTTATAGACCAAAGAGTACACTTTGCATCCGATACAAATACCGAATGCCGATTCGAAGAATAAGAACACCAGGCATACGAGACACAGGATGCCCGCAATCGGACTGCGCGCATTGACGACGACCAGATGTATGAACATGACGCTCGCTATGGCGACACCGATGATCCACGCAAATTTTTTCGGCGCGGCGCCGACAAATTCGGGAGTTTGATTTCGCACAATGAGCCGCCCCATGATGAGAGAGGGAGCATACTTCGGGTTCACGAAGACGCGAATGAGAATGTCGGTCAGGAAGATGGTCACCGCATATTTCAGCAATAAAAAATTCTCTTTAAAAATAACGGTCAATATTGAAATGAACATCATCAGAAAGAGTATTCCTGCGGCCGCGCGAATCTCCCGTTCATTCAATACGGGAATGTGATATCCTTCCACATCCTCACCGAATTTGAAAATGGTACTCATTTCATGCTCCTTCCCGGTTCCATGTGCAGCGCATTGATAATGGATGATGAATTACAATCGAATGGACATGCCGGCCGTGCGTCACACATAGGCACAAGCTCACCGTGTGTTTACGACGGAAGACAGAGGATTGTTTCACTGAAAAGCTAATGAACCGTTAGCGGGCATCAGTTCGGATTCGTACAAGACGGAATCCGTTGCCGGCGTTGCGCCGTCCGGGATGATTCAGGCTACGCACCGACACGCGGCAGTTGTCGACGCTGTCGAGCCACGATCCGCCTCGCAACACACGATCGGTGCCCCAGCCTGGTCCCCAGGGATTCGAGCGTGGAGACTGACTGTAATACTCGTTCGAGTACCAATCCTGACACCATTCCCACACATTGCCGCTCATGTCGCAGATGCCGAGATCGTTCGGTTTTTTCAAACCGACCGGGTGCGACGACATGCGTGAGTTCTCCAAATTCCAGGAAACCTCGTGCGGCGAATTGCTGCCGCTGTAGATCCATCCCCGTCCGGAGCTGCCGCCGCGGGCAGCATATTCCCATTCGGCTTCAGTGGGCAGGCGATAGGTGAATCCGTCTGCCAATTCGTTGAGTTGCTGAATGAATTCCTGCGCATCATTCCACGAGACGTTCTCGACCGGATACAGATCGCCCTTGAAGCCCGGAACATCCTCACCCGTCACATCCTTCCAGAGCTTCTGTGTGACAGGATATTTACCGATATCAAATCCCGCAATGACGACCAAATGCACAGGCTTTTCATCGCTCTGGCCGCTGCCGCCCATCTCGAATCGGCCGCCTTCGACAACCACGAACTCGCCCGTCGAGAACGTGATCTGTTCAAGGACGACATCTTCGATGACGGTCACATCGGCTTCGATAGTGATCGGCCGTTGATCGATCCTGTATCCCGGCGCGCGACACACAAGTTCATAGTCGCCGGCCTGAATGCCGTTTTGCACGCCGGGACCTGTCCACGACAGGACAACTGCGCCTTGCTGCATCAGCTGCACTGATGAGTCGGGCGGCTCGATCTTCACTTCGAGCCGGCCTGTCTTCGGTTCAAGCTTGTAGCGTCGAAGCAGGATGCCGCCTTGCGGAATGAGGACCTTCTCCTTGAGATCGGCATACCCTTCCTTGCGGATCAGGATGCTGCGTCTTCCGCGCCGCAGTTCGATCGTCTGGTGTCCCGTGTAGTCGGTGCCGTCGACGAACACCTGCGCATCGGGGGGTGTGACGACGATCGCCAACAACCCTTTGAACTGCACTTCACGTTTCTCGAAGACAGTTTTGCCGCTCCCGCCGAATGATGGTATTTGATCTTCGGGATTTTCGTTCATCAGTTTCAGCGCGAGGTCCCTGTCGCGGACAGCGTCGGCATGGCCCGGTCGTAATTCAAGTGCCTTCGTATAGTCGGCGATTGCGCCGGGATAATTTTGCAGGATCGTTCTGATGTTGCCGCGCATGCAATATGTGTCGGCATCGTCGGGTCTGAGGTCGATGGCTCTCGTGTAGTCGCCGATTGCGCCCTGATACTCTTTCATATATCCCTTGGCGGTGCCCCGTGCGATATACGGTTCCGCATCATTCGGCGTGAGAAAGATCGCCTTGGTGAGTTCGATCACAGCATGTTTATAATCCCGTTGGGCGATTTTTGCGATTCCGATATCGTAGAACATACGACTGTATTCCGGATTGAGCCTCATCGCCTTATTGTAATCGGCGACGGCGCCGGGATAATTTTTCAATTCCCATTTCGCCTCTCCGCGAAGACGATAGGCTTCCGCCCGTTCGGGATCGAGTTTGATGGCCGCCGAGAGTTCATCAATCGAGGATCGGTAGTTGCCGCGTTCAAATTTTTTCTTTCCTCGTTCGAACGAGGCATCCGCATCGTGAGCAGAGTGTTCATTCTTCATGCACATAGATAAGGAGAAATCATGAAAAAATAAAGTCGCAAGGCGCAGGAAGCACACGTCGATCGATCCATGCTGCCGGGCCTGTTCGCGGCATTCGCCACACGATGCGCATTAAGATCGCATGAATTAGAGAATTCTAACTTGATTTTAATTTCATTATGAAGTAATTAGCATCATACGCTGGAAGCAATATCCTCCGATTTTTCCATCGCTGTGTGTGAGGGGAGCTGGATGCAGGGACCTGGGGCATGACCGTCGTCACCGATATTCCTTTGATATTTTTCCCAATATAAATTTGATCGCGCCGCCCAATCACCGAACGGCGTCGATGCAGTATAATCATTCGTTGCAGAAAAGATGGTGTCTGCAGATAGAACTTCATGGAAAGCCATAATTCGTGCAATTGATGGGGGAGATTTTTTTTGAGAGGGGGAAAAGCCATGAACAGACGCAACAACTTCTTGTCCTTTGTCTTCTCGATGCTATTTTGCGCAGGAGCGACGGCACAGACCTCAATCGATCAACAATTGGTCGTGACTCAAAACGACGGTTTCAACGGCGGCGCCTATACGATCGCCTTGCAGGTGAAGGCGGTCAATCTGACGGGGGCCAACACGCTTGGCAGCGCCACGATCGACGTTCAGTTCGATCCGGCCAGGCTCACTTATGTTGGCAACACATTCGGCGATTCACCCTCGGGCATCAGCAGTGCGAACGGCTATGCCAAATTTGTGAGTCGCGTCGGGAATACCGTGCGCATTGGCGTCACCGCCTTTGGCGTCAATGGATCGTCGACATACGGAACAGACCTGACGACCGCTTTTGTGACATGGGCATCGATCACATTCACGATCGTCAATTCAGCGGCGTCAACGACGATCTCGATCAATCCGCTCACAAATCAGATCGGACTCTTTGCGCAGGAAGGCAACAGCAACGGCTCGGGCGGCATGGGATCGGGAACGATCAACAACCAGACGCTCAACACCCCGACTGTGCTGAACGACATTTCGCTGCCGGTGGAACTTGCGAGCTTCACGGTGGTCGCAGAACGCCAGGCATCGCGGCTGAACTGGAAGACCGCGACAGAAACGAACAATGCCGGATTCGGCATAGAACGAGCCGATGCAGCGCTTACGGGACAATCAAAAGTCTGGAAAGAGATCGGATTCGTTCATGGCGCAGGCACAAGTTCCGCCGAACACAATTACACATTCCTTGTCGCGCAAGGCTTGTCGGGACGAGCTGTCTACCGGTTGAAGCAAATTGACAGAGACGGCCAGATCCGGTATTCGCACGAGGTGGAAGCGGCCGCGATCGTGCCGAAGGAATTCGCCCTGATGCAAAACTTTCCCAATCCATTCAATCCGTCGACATCCATCGGATTTTCAATACCTGAAGACAGCCGGGTCTCGATCGTCGCGTACGACGTCATCGGCCGCACGGCCTCGGTGCTCATCGACGAATCGCGGCCGGCCGGCTCATACACACTTTCATTCGATGCCGGAGCACTGGCCAGCGGAGTCTATTTGTATCGCATGACCGCGCGAAGCGGCAGCACTGTCTTCACACAAACAAAGCGCTTTGTTCTCATGCGATAATCACAGCCACGCATCAAGTGACACGTTGAAACCATGACCTCACGGGGGAATGCGATGAAAAAGATTACTGTAGCTGCGGTGATGTTTCTTGCGCTTGCATGTGTGTTCAATCACCCGATGAATGCTCAATGGATCCAGACGAACGGTCCGGCAAGCGGCGATGTCAATGCGCTTGCGGTGATTGGAACAACGCTGTTTGCCGGCTCGACCTCGGACGGAGTTTTTCTTTCGACCAATAACGGCGGATCCTGGAGTGCGGTGAATGCCGGTCTGCTGAATACGACGGTCAATGCATTCGCCGTCAACGGCACGACCCTTTTTGCCGGAACGGACCGGGGAGTCTTTCTCACGACAAACAACGGGACAACCTGGAGCGCCCTCAATTCGGGACTCACCGCGTTGAACGTGCAGGCGCTCTCGATGACCGGACCGGGACTGTTCGCAGGCACCGCAACCGGCGGCATCTTTTACTCTCCCGATAACGGCGCCAGCTGGAGCGCCGTGAACACAGGGCTGACTGTGTATGATGTGCGCGCCCTTGCCGCCGTCGGCACACAGAGTTTTGCCGGAACGTATGGCGGAGGCATCTTCCGTTCGGTCGATAACGGAGCACACTGGATTCCGGTGAATACAGGCTTGACGAACATGAATGTCAACACACTCTATGCAAACGGGACTGTGCTGTATGCGGGAACGGACAACGGAGGCGTGTTCGTCTCGAACGATGCCGGAGCGACCTGGACGAGGATGAGCGAGGGCATCGCTTCCACAACGCGCGTGCATGCTGTGATCTCGTCGGGCAATCATTTATTTGCCGGAACGATCGGAGCGGGCGTCTATCATTCAACCGACAACGGCGCGACGTGGACGCTCGCACAAAACGGACTGCCGAAGATCAATACGCTTTGCTTCGCCGTCATCGGCTCGAATCTTTTCGCCGGCATCCTTGGCGGGGGCGTGTTTCTTTCGACCGATCAGGCCGGAAGCTGGAATGCGGTGAATAACGGGATGACCACTTCGATCGTTTTGACGCTTGCTTCAAGCGGCTCCACACTTTTTTCAGGAATGTTCAGAAATCACTGTTACACTTCGCCGGACGCCGGAGCCAATTGGACATATATGAATAACGGATTAACAGCCGTCTCGGTGTTGTCGCTGCTTGTATCGGGATCCACGGTCTACGCCGGATCGGACGGCGGGGCATTTATGACAACCACGAACGGCGCAAGCTGGACTCCGATCAATAATGGTCTTGTGCCGCAGTATGTCTCGGCATTGGCGCTCAGCGGCAGCACGCTCGTTGCTGGAACATCATCAGGCATCTGCATTTCTTCAAACAATGGAGCGAATTGGACGCAGGCAAGCGTCGGCCTTCCGCCGAATTCGTACATCTATTCTGTCGCCGCCACAGCGTCCGCCTTGTTTGCGGGAACAGGAGGAAGCGGCCTCTACCAATCGACGAACAACGGCGCAAGCTGGTCACAAGTAACAAACGGACTGCCCAACACGGCGTATGTTTTTTCGATCGCGGCAACTGCCGCATCGATCTATGCCGGAACGAATCAGGGCGTCTATCTGTCGACCGACGCCGGTGTGCATTGGACAGCGATCAATAACGGACTGACGGATACATATATCCACAGCATTATTATCGACGGCGGCATACTCTACGCTGGCACAGAAGGCGGAGTTTTTACATCGGAAAACAACGGCGCGCTCTGGAGCGCACTCAATGCGGGATTGACCAATCAAACCGTCAACACACTTGTCGTGCACGACTATATGTTGTATGCCGGAACAGGCGGGAGCGGTGTGATGCGGCTGGCGCTTCCGGCATATACAATTTCCGGAAACACCGGCGGCGGCAATGAAACACTGACGTGGGTCGATGGCGCAGTCAAGACGGCAACGGCGAGCGCATCGGGCAATTATGCGATCAGAGTATCAACGCATTGGTCGGGCACAGTGACGCCCTCGAAGCCGGGATATCTATTTTATCCGAACCAACGCACATACTCGAATGTGGTTTCGGATATCACATCGCCGGCATACAGCACCTGGCGGGGCATCATCATTTCAGGAAACGTCGGAGTCGCGGGTGCAACGCTCACCTGGTCCGACGGAAGCACGAAGACGACTGTCTCTGATGCAAACGGCAATTACGTGATCACCGTGTCGTACAGCTATAACGGCACCGTCACGCCATCGCTTTCGGGCTGTACATTTTCTCCGCAGAGCATCACCTATGTCAGTCAGCGATCGGATGCGACGAATCGTAATTATATACCCGGCGGATCCGTCACCGCCAATGTGAAAATCTTTCTTGCCGGCGCATTCAACGGTTCGGTCATGACAAACCGGCTGCAGACGCTCGGCTATCTCCCCCTCAATTCAGCCGCGGCGTACGATGCAACAGCGTGCAATTATTCCCCCAAGACAGTCGATGCATTTCCTCCCGTACAGATCGTCGATTGGGTGCTGGTTGAATTGCGGAATGCTCCAAGCGCCGCATCGCGCGTCGGCGTCCAGGCAGGATTCCTGCTCACCGACGGAACGATCGTTGAAACAAATGGAACGAGTCCGCTTGCGTTTCCCGGTGTCATACCCCATCCGTATTACGTCGTTGTCCGGCACAGGAATCATTGCGCAGTGATGAGTTCGTCGGCCGTTGCGCTCGGCACCATGAGCGCCCGATATGATTTCACAATCGGACAGGCTCAGGCATACGGTACAGATCCGATGACTCCGCTGTCCGGCACGCCGTGGTATGGAATGTATGGAGGGGATGCAAACAGGGACGGAATGATCACAGGTTCGGATTACAACATCTTCAGTCCGCGCTTCGCGTCCATCCTTTCGGGCTACGAGGATGCCGATATGAATCTTGACGGGAGCGTCACGGGAACCGATTACAATATTTTCTCGCCGAACTACACCGCCATCAGGGCTTCGAACGTG
>DATGXR010000189.1:0-6675 GCA_035298825.1 Bacteroidota bacterium | reverse complement strand
ACGAAATAGCTCGAGAGCGAGAGCGCCACATGCTCGATATCGGTGCCCAGATCGCGTGCAACTGCCGGAAAGCCCGGCAAGTACATGTCGATGGAGAATGGGCCGAACGCCGAGAGGGCGCCGAGGATGAAAATGATTTTTTTACGTTCCCGGGGACTCACGCAACTCCTATGACGACGAAGGCCGCTGGAATGCGTGCGCACTCCAGCGGCGATGATTTATAGGGATAGATCGATTCGTTAGTAAAATATAATAGAGGCTTTGATATTGTCAAAAGGAATGTGTATTTAGAGTGATCACAAAACTCAAAGAGACAACGATCGTGACTATTCAATCGATTGAAAAACAGTTATTGAAGAATCATCCCCTCTCGTCCTCAAAGTCGTACGGAAATGCGTATTGAGCGGTTCCCAAGACAGGGCTATTATTTAATTAATATTCAACGACCTGCTAAAACTGAATAAAATCCGCCTTCTGTTGCAAACATTACACCCTTTGAGTACCTTTTTACATCGAGGTACATTATGACAAACAGAGAAACAATTCAAACAATACTGCTTGATCGAAAACAAGATCTGATCTCACGCTATCACTTGAAAGCGATCGGGATTTTTGGCTCTTGTACTCGGGATGATTTCCGCGAAGACAGCGACGTTGATATTCTTATCGAATACGAAAATCCGATGGGAATGGAATTTATCGACCTCGCTGATGAACTCGAAAGACTTCTTAAGCGTAAAGTCGACCTTGTCTCCCGCAATGGCATTAAACCGAAATATTTTGAAGAGATAAAAAAGGATCTCATTTATGTCTAGGCGAACTCCGCAATTACTGCTGGAGGATATTCTGGATTCCTCACGGAAGATTTTGGAATATACATCTTATCTTTCCTTTCCTCCATCAATCAACCTTGAAACGAAAGCGATGCTCAAAATCCTGACCGATCAATCCTGAATAATAATGGGTACTCCACCATCACCATCGAGAAAAGCTGAAATTGAGACTCGGCTCGCTGCAATTGAACGTGAAAAACAAGAATTATCTCAGGAGCTGAACGCGATTCTCAGTGCCGAACAAGCACTCCTTCCCAATCTTTCCCTTGCACAATTAACGGATTCTGTATCGACCATTCCCGCCAGGGTGTATGGCCGACCGGCAACATCCTCTCCCCTTACCAATGCAGATGAAAGGATCGCATTATTCCATCAATTATTTGTCTGCCGCGAGGATGTCTTTTCGAAGCTATGGGTAAACAAACAAAACGGTAAAAAAGGATACGCGCCCGCATGCAAAGTGGAATGGGTCAAGGGAGTGTGCGGTAAGCCTGCTGTCAAGTGCGGGGAATGCATGAACCGGCAATTTATTCCTCTTGATCAAACAATGATCCGCCAGGATAAAAAAGTGGCGAACCTTCTCGGGCGAAAGAAGAGAGAATATTTTTCGTTACTGTCTGCTTGAAACAGTACATAAAAATTCGATGTCGTCTTTCCTGAAATTACTGAACGCGCTCTACAGCAATAATTTGAGATAATCTTTATTGAACTTACCTGAACTCTTACGTAAAATTCAATGGCCATTGATGTACATTCGTCGACCCATTATCCCTCCTCATCGAGCACCTGTCGAATGCTACGCAGTATCTCTTCACTGCTGTATGGCTTTTGGACGAAGCCTTTGATCCCACTCCGGAGAAGGTCGGCGTGAATTCCGGGTTCAAAGAAGCCGCTAACCATAATCACTTTCACCCTGGGATTTATTTCTTTCAGACGCGCGAACTCATTGACGCCGTTTATCACCGGCAGTCCAAGATCCGTCAGGACGACTGCAATTTCATCCTTATGCCGCTCATAGAGGCTGACCGCCTCCATACCGTCTCTTGCCACGAGGAACTGATACCCGTGCGCCGCTAATATCTGACAGATCATTTGCAACAGGGACTCCTCATCCTCGACAACAAGAATGGTTTCGCACCCTCCCCGCACTTCGCAGATCGAGCTTTTTCCAGTATACGGTATGCCTTCTTGCTTTTGCGGTACAGGAAGATAGAGCGAAAAGGTCGTACCGCGCCCTTTTTGGCTCTCCAAATCGACGAATCCCTTGTGGGATTGCATGATGCCTAATACGACTGACAGGCCCAGGCCCGTTCCCTTGCCGCTTTCTTTCGTGGTGAAAAAAGGATCGAACACGCGCTGCCGCGTCGCAGCATCCATTCCCGCGCCGGTATCCGTTACGCGGATGTAAAGATATCTGTCATCTGCGGCATCGGATACCAGTGCCTGGACCTCATCGCGCAAACATTGTCCGACGGTCACCGCCATCGTGCCTCCGTTCGGCATCGCATCGCGGGCATTGACGCACAAATTGAGCAGCGCCTGATGGATCTGCGTATGATCCGCGTACACCAGTGGAAGGCCATCCTCTATGGTCGATGTTATTGTAATAATTTTGGGAAACGTCGTCTGCAGCATCGAGAGGAGTTCTGTGATGACGTCGGCGAGATCGATATAAGCAAGCGCGCTTTCAGATTGACGCGCAAATGTCAGGATCTGCCGAACGAGCGAAGCACCGCGCTCGGCGGCTTGATTGATTGTGCGTACGCATTCGGCAAATTTTTCGGGATGCTCTCTCCGCTTTTCGAGCAGCGTCGAATACCCCATGATGATCGCAAGGATATTGTTAAAATCATGAGCGATACCCCCGGCAAGTGTGCCGATACTCTCCATTTTCTGAGCCTGGAGTAATTCTTTCTGAAGCGTCTTTTGTGCGGAGATATCCCGGACGATTGCCCACATCCCTTCGTTCTCTCCCCGCTCGTTTTTGATGAGCGTCGTGCGTAATTCCACGGGCAGGATCGTTCCGTCCTTCTTTATGTATTCTTTTTCGTACACGTCGGAATATCCGCGCTGCATTATCTGCCCGGCGACTATATTCCGTTCGATGCCATGCCACCGGTCTGGTGTGATCTGTTCATAGGTAAAGGAAGACAGTTCGGCTTCACTGTAGCCGAGCATTGCGATGTACGCCTGGTTCACTTCTACGATCCGCCCCGTCAAGTCGACGCGAACAAATCCGTCCATCATGCTTTCATGCAAACGCCTGAACTTGCCTTCCGATAACCGCAATTCTTTTTCTACACGCTTCCGTTCGGCGACATCCTTTTCGAGGGCTGCATTTTTCTCGCGCAATTTCTTTTCGGCGGATTCGACTTGAGCCGTTTTTTTCTCAAGTTTCCTCACGAGAGCTTCATTATACTCCCTCATGAAGATCGTTTCTTCCGGCGCCGGTGCCGAATCCTTCAGGTCGACTCTTTCCTTATATTCATTTAACGTCTCCCGGACGATATGAAGGAATTCATCGATGTCGGCCGGTTTGATGATGAAACGATCCGCACCCAGGCTCAAGGCGAACTCTTCATCTTTCGGATCGGTATAGGTCGCTGTGTAAAAAATTAAAGGAATCGTGTTCAGCATTTCATGCTGCCGCCAATGGCGGCATAATGTAAATCCATCCATCACCGGCATGAGTATATCCGTGATGAT
This sequence comes from Bacteroidota bacterium, assembly GCA_035298825.1. Lineage (GTDB taxonomy): Bacteria > Bacteroidota > Ignavibacteria > UBA10030 > UBA8401 > CAISDA01. The sequence goes on along the minus strand of DATGXR010000189.1, from coordinate 3,136 downwards.
CAAATCGGGCGGATTCTCCACCGCAACAGTAAGCGCATCGGCCCCATTGACGGCGGAGACGGTCTCATATCCATTGCCCTGCAATAGCTTTTCGAGAAAATAAAGATTTTCCGACGTATCGTCAACGAGGAGGATGGTCATTGCTGCTCCCTCGTTCCATCGTTTGCAACGAGCGGCAGATATTCCTGCAACTGTGAGATGAACGTATCGGGGTTGATCGGCTTTTCAATATATCCCGTTGCCCCCGCCGCCAGGATCTGTTCTCTGTCGCCGGGCATTGCGTAGGAGGTCACGGCGATGATCGGCACGCGTTCAAGTGACGGCGTCTCACGAATTTTTTCTGCCACTTCGTAGCCATTCATTTCGGGGAGCTGAATATCAAGAAGGATTACATCGGGGACCCTTTCTCTTGCCGACCGAATGCCATCCTTGCCGTTGTAAGCTTGCACTATTTCATAGCCGTGGCTTTCAAGAAGGAATGTCAACAAATACATGTTTTGTTCATTATCTTCGATGATCAAAATTTGTTGTTTCATCGTTCTCTCTCTCTATGAGTATGGAAGTTCGACTGTAAACGTACTGCCGGTGCCGATCATGCTCTGAACCGTTATCTTCCCGTTTAATTTGTCGGCGAGCTTTTTACAGATCGACAGACCTAAGCCTGTTCCTTCATGTGTTCTTGAGATTCCGCTTTCTATCTGACTGAATGGCAAAAAGAGTTTATCCATATCCTCGGCATTTATTCCAATACCGGTATCCGCGATACTCATGCGAAGAGATTTATCAACGATCCTGCAATCGACCGAAACCGATCCCCGCTCCGTGAATTTCACCGCATTATTGAGCAGATTCAGCAGGATCTGTTCGACACGACGCATATCGCTGACGATGTTCTGTACATCGGAAGGTATGGAGACGTGCATTTCCAGGCCCTTTCGTTCAACGATCGGACGAAACGAGGATGTCACTTTTTCAATGGACTGACGAATATTGAATTCGTTCATGTAGACGTCGAGCTCGCCCGCCTCGATTTTCGACAGGTCGAGTATATCGTTGATAAGTGCCCGTAAGTGGCTTGCACTTTTTTGCACCATTCCTAATTGTTTGGCCTGCTCCGGATTAAGCTGCCCGGCGAGTCCCTGAAGGAGTATCCCCGTAAACCCCAGTATCGAATTGAGGGGAGTGCGAAGCTCGTGCGACATTGTCGCAAGGAATGCCGATTTCAATCTGTCCGCCGATTCGGCCCTCTCTTTCGCGACCACTAATTCACCAGTCCGCTCCTTCACCATTTCCTCGAGTCCCTCGGAGTATTTCTGAAGCCGCTCCTCGGCCAGTTTCCGTTCTGTTATATCTCGATCGATACCCATCACGAACACCCTGTCACCGAGGTGAAGCAGGCACATCGAGGTTTCAATCGGAAAGACGGTTTGGTCTTTCCTTTTGTGGACAGATTCGATCGTCACGGAGCCATTCCATCGCAGATGATCCACGAACTGACGCCGCTCCTCAAGCGCTTCGACATTCGTCGTGGTGTCCGCCAGGTGCAAAATATTAATGTTCTTGCCAATGAGTTCTTCACGCGAGTATCCGTTCATCGTGCAGGCGACCTCATTGCAGTCGATGATCTCCTGAGATTCAGGATCTGTGATGAAGATCGCATCGGGATTAATTTCGAATAATGTTCGAAACTTCGACATGCTTTGTCTCAACGCCTCTTCGGCATTTATCCGTTCGGTGATGTCTGTGATTACTTCGATCCGCGCCATCCGTCCGGCGAATGTGAAACCATGAGAGTGTGCTTCTATTGCGATGATGGTGCCATCTTTCTTCCGATGGTGCCATTCACCGGCAAAGACATGCCCGCGGAGTTTCTTACTCAGTTCTGTGATGGCCTCTTTTTCAAAATCGGGATAGATGTCCGCAAGATGCATACTCCGGACTTCCTCCTGTCCATACCCATAGAGAGCGGAGAATGCATCATTCACTGCAAGCAGAAGAAGATCGTCCGTTGCGTAGATTAACATCGGAACCGGATTATGTTCGAACAGATATCGGTAGTGGGCTTCCGATGCCTGCAGCGCCTCTTCACTGCCCTTGCGTTCGGTGTTTTCGACTACGGCCATTGATGATGGGATTGTTTTTTTCATCACTTGAATGAATGCATATGATGCTCTTCACACGACGATTCATTCGCACTCAATCGACTGTTCATTTGAAATTTTTGGTGTAAGCTAACAATATTCGATAAGAATTGCCATTGGGATATTGTATGATATTATTCACCTTATGGGAACATCTGAACAACAGAAGATAGACAATGGAGATGATGCACGCAAGTCACCATTCAGAACCGGAGAAAGGAATATTCGTCGATCGTGGTCACATTTTCCGGCACATATGCGGTGTGGACCGATCCGTCATACGATGACCGAAACAGTCGGGCAGAGTCTCATCGACCGATGCGTCATTGTGTGGGAAACTGAATTTGCGATTTATGAAAATGCATCCTCACCGTTGGCCATCCATCAGATCTGGGAAGAGTTGGTTCACGATTCCCTCCGACTTTCACTCATCGCAAAAGATGTTGTGGACGTCATGGCGGAAGACCGATTCCCATTGATTTTATCGGATAGGCGCGATCATCTGGAATTGATCCTGTCGGAAATCAATAATGTTACCGGAGCAGGCAGTGACAGTGGGTTTATCTTGACCAGTGACATCGGAAAATAACGAAGGCGGGAAATTATTACTTCTGTGATGGAAATGCGCAATGTTCATCTGGACTTCAAATGCCGTACTCTGTAAAATTCCCCATAGAGATCTGAAATCTCATCGTGAAATCCCCAGCCAATCCCTTCAGTCTCTTCGATCATCTTTTCTGCGCGCTTTTGAAATTTCTCGAGCAGCTGTTCCTTTTTCATCAATTCCAGTGCATGTCGGTATACGCCTGCCACGCTGTTATAGAATGATTCGGAAATGTCGCCGTACTCATTCGTATACCGTACCCCGTCCTCCACATAGATGAGCATGAGATCCACAACCCGTTCAGATGAAACACCCAGTTTTTTAAAATCACTGATGGCCTTCTTGCCTTCTCTCAGATTAAACATAAAACCCCGTTGTGGAAAGAAAGCAT
>DATGXR010000188.1:0-6274 GCA_035298825.1 Bacteroidota bacterium | reverse complement strand
GAGCGGTCTCCTTTCCTCGGATGCTTCACCATCTCGTCGAATCCCAGACTCTGATGCTTGCGCGGAAAATCGCCATGGTTCATCCCGATCAGACAGATGATGGATGACGGAATGGACCGCATCGGAATCAGCGAACAGAATGTGACGCCGCCTCGCATGAATCGCGCCTCGCGTCCTTCGACCGCAAACGCCCCGTTCAGGATGCCGATGACATTGTCGATGTCGACCGGTTCATCATAACCGGAGTTTGACTGGATGCGCACGAGATCCCCGATGGCAGGCAGAATAATACCGGATTCTTCGTACGTCATCGAAAAGAATGCATCCGCAATTGACTGCAGCATCAGGCTCCATTCCTCAAGCGTGTGTTGCTCGCGGAGCATCTGTTCTGTACCTGCAAGTGCTTCAAAAAAGCCGAGCAGTTTCGCAAGCACAACGGAGTCCGACCCCTCGATGTTGTCGAACGGCAGGATGTCGGCAAACATGCGCGTCTCGTCGTTCGACGGGAATGCATATCCCAGCAGCATCTGATTCAATCCGTAGCGCCACGTGTTCACTTCATCGATCGGCAGCTCGTATCTCTTCGCAGCGTCTTCCCTGTCCAATCCCCAGCGTATGCGCGCATCGCGTATCCACATTCGGACCAACCCGATTTCGCCATGCGTCATGCCGAACTTCGTTGCAACGTGTTCGACTTCAAGCAATTCGATGACACGCGAGGCCGCAAACCGCGTTCTCGTGAAATGCAGCAGCGTCATGAACGCCTGTGTGATCTTGTATTCGCTTTTCAGCGGACGGTCGGCGATCGAGAATGGAATTCTTCCGGCGCCGCCCGTGGTGAAGACTGCTTCAATGTACGGCGCATATGCTTCGATCGCCGGCGCCATGACGATCACATCCGAGGGCGCAAGATCCGGATCTGATTCGAACATCGAGAGCAGATGATCGTGAAGCACTTCCATTTCGCGCAAACGGCTGTGACAGTTTTGCACGACGATTGAGCGATCGTCATCATCAATTGTGACATGTCCGCCCGTGCTCGCCGACGAATCAGCATGAGCCTCGCGATAATGATAGATGTCGTTCTGCACGCAGTGAAGGAGCGAATTGCATGGCGGCTCCCGGTATCCGGCTTCGGCAAGATCGAGGTCGTGCTCGATGAGCATTTCAAAAAAATCGCGACCTTCGACAGCAAGCGATGACAGAAGAATGTTGCCCGGAGAAACAATCTGACCGCGGGCGGCAAGCGAGCGAAGCTGATGCGGCGTGGCTGCGTCGCTCCAGTATTGAATGGACGGATTGATCACAAAACAATCGACGTCGATGTGCTTCGAGAGCGCCAGCAGCACATCGACGTAATATCGGGGAAGATAGGAGATGCCGAAGATCGTGACGCGCTTCGGGAACGACAAGGGAGCGTCAGAGAGGTGTTCGAGATACGAGATGAGTTCCTGCTGTATGCGCGCGCGATGAAGCCGGCCTCCGTAGTCGTCATTGGTGACCTCGCGCCATAACAGCGCCTGCCAGATGACATCCTCGTCCGACTCGTTGCCGATGCGGCCCTCTTCCCACGATGTGATCAGGTCGGGACGGAAAAACAAATACTGATCAAACACGTCGGCGATGCGCACGGAAAGCTGGAAGAGTTTCTGCCGATCGATCACGCCTGCTTGGTTCACCTGCAGATACGATCGCACCACGCCGAAGCGCTCGTCTTCAATCAGCGACGGCAGGATGCGCATCAGGATCCAGGCGAGTGTGCCGCGATTCCATCCCGAATCTTCCTGCCGATAAGATTCGAGTCCGGGAATGTCCAAGTACAGCGACTGCAGAAATGCATCGGGATATTCGAAGCGGATATTGGCGCAGATGCCGCGCCGCCGGGCGATAAACTGCGAAAGCCAGAGCTGCATGCCCTGGCTTTGCACAACAATGCGTTCGGGTGTGAACACTCCGTCGGGAGGAGAACCGGCCGAAATTTCAACCAATCGGGCGGCGAGCAGTTCAAGATTATTCCCGGCAAAAAGATGAAAATGTTCCATGTCCTCCCCCCTGCTTAACAGCGTGCTACCCTCACATCACAGAAACATGTCACATCAGATATAAATGGTACATCACAAAAAAATATCGCGTCAGATACAGATGTCGCATCACAGAAAATTGTCACGTCGGGCGCCAATGTTACATCACACTGAAAAAACGGCGCATAGAGATTCTTCGGCCGCCGCAAGCGTATGTTCGATATCCGCACGCGTGTGGGCCATTGAGATGAATGCCGCTTCGAATTGCGAAGGGGCAAGATAGACACCCTTCTCGAGCATCAGATTGTAATAGCGTCCGAAGCGCTTCGTGTCGGCCTTTTTCGCGAAGGCATAATCGGTCACAGCCTCGCCGGAGAAAAAGAGCGTAAACATCGAACCAACACGATTCTGCGTGAGCGGCAGCTTGTGACGATCGATGATCGTCTTCATGCCGTCCGCAAGCTGCTTCGAGCGTTCCTCGAGCATCACATAAATATCGGGTGTGCTGTTGAGTATGCGAAGCGCCGCCAGGCCTGCCGCCATCGCAAGCGGATTGCCCGAGAGCGTCCCTGCCTGATAGACGGGACCCGAAGGGGCGATGAGCTTCATCAGCTCCTTCTTGCCTCCATAGGCTCCGACCGGAAGTCCGCCGCCGATGATCTTGCCGAGCGTCGTGAGATCGGGATCGATCTTGTACAGTTGCTGGGCGCCGCCCGGAGCGACGCGGAAGCCGGTCATCACTTCGTCGAGGATCAACACGATGCCATGTTCGGTCGCCATCGTTCTCAGTCCCTGCAGGAATCCCGGGGCCGGAACGACACATCCCATATTGCCCACCACCGGCTCGACAATGAGCGCGGCGATCTGGTCCCTGTGCGCATCGATCAGCTTCTTCACCGACTGGAGATCGTTGAAGTGTGCGGTGAGCGTATCTGCTGCGATCGATTCTGTCACACCGGGACTGTCCGGAATGCCGAGCGTCATCGCTCCGGAGCCGGCGCTGATCAGGAACGAATCGGCATGTCCATGATAGCAGCCTTCAAACTTGATGATCTTCGATCGTTTTGTATAGGCGCGCGCAAGCCGCACGGCGCTCATTGTGGCTTCGGTGCCCGAATTGACCATGCGCACCATTTCCATCGACGGGACCATCTGCGTGATGAGTTCCGCCATTTCAACTTCGCGCAGCGTTGCGGCGCCGAAGCTCGTGCCGTCGGCCAATGCCTTCGAGATCGCCTCTGTGACCACCGGATGGGTATGGCCGAGAATCATCGGTCCCCACGATCCGACATAATCGATGTAGCTGTTGCCGTCCTCGTCCCAAAGTCGAGCACCTTCGGCGCGCTTGATGAAGATGGGCGAGCGTCCCACTGATTTGAATGCGCGCACCGGTGAATTCACACCGCCCGGAATTTTTTCCTGCGCCCGCGTAAAGAGTTCTTCTGATCGTGTCGTGTTCATCAAAAATTATTTTAGAGAAAAAAATGATAAAAAGGGCAATACCGTTTCATCCAACACGGAGCAGCGTTTCGCCTCACGACTGCTGACGTAATATTTTCGCAGCGTCTTTTGCAAAGTACGTCAGGATGATATCCGCCCCGGCGCGCTTCATGCTCACCAACACTTCCATCATCACGCGGTCATGGTCGATCCATCCGTTGCGTGCGGCGGCCTTGATCATCGAATACTCGCCGCTCACATTGTATGCGGCGGTCGGCATCGCAAAGCGGTCCTTCACGCGCCGGATGACGTCGAGGTACGACAATGCAGGTTTCACCATGACGATATCGGCCCCCTCGTAGATATCCTCTTCCACTTCACGCAACGCCTCGTCGGAATTCGCGGGATCCATCTGATGCGAACGCCTGTCGCCGAATGCCGGTGTGCTCTCGGCCGCTTCGCGGAACGGTCCGTAAAAGCCCGACGCGTACTTGGCGGCATACGACATAATCGGAATGTTATGGAATCCGTTCTCATCAAGAATGCTGCGGATCGCTCCGATGCGTCCGTCGAACATATCCGACGGCGCGATCATATCGGCTCCGGCCTGGGCATGCGAAAGGGCTTCTTTGGCAAGAAGCTCGATCGACTCGTCGTTCACGATCTCTTCGCCGCGTATGATGCCGCAGTGTCCGTGCGACGTGTATTCGCACAGGCACACGTCTGTCACCACGACAAGTTTCGGCACTTCACGCTTGATCGCTCGCACGGCGCGCTGCACGATCCCATCGTCGTCATAGGCGCCGCTTCCCACTTCGTCCTTATGTTCTGGAATGCCGAAGAGGATCACAGCCGGAATGCCCATCGCATACACCTCGGCGCATTCGGCGACGATCGTGTCGACTGAGAAGTGGTAGACGCCGGGCATCGAGCCGATCTCGTGCTTCACATTCGTACCGGGAATGACGAACAACGGATAAATAAAATCTTTCACCGAAAGCTCGGTCTCGCGCACCATCGATCGGAACGCTTCGGTCATGCGCAGACGGCGCAGACGCTTGAACGATTCTGTCGTTGTTTGAGTTGTTTCTAACATTGGTTGCCTGTCCTTTCACACAATAAAAAAAATTGATTGATCGAAACTGAGTCCGGTTGCCGCAGCGCATCTTATGCGCCGGCGCCGGCGTCAGCGCCCGCCGATTGCAGATATTCAAGAATGCGCTCCGAATTTTTTCCCGAGCTGATCACGCAGTCGCCCACCGAAATGCCGCCTCTGTAATTCCCGGTCAGAAAGAGACCCGCATGCTTGCGCTCAAACCGATCGATGTGATCCATGCGGTGAAGATGCCCGAGATTGTACTGGGGAATTGCCCGCTCCCAGCGCGAGATGCGGCTGTACACCGGCTGCCCTTTGAGCGCCATGAGCCGTGAGAGTTCATCGGTTACAATGGATAACAATTCCTCATCGCTTTTTTCAGTCATCGACGGCTGGCGCGATCCGCCGACAAACGTGGTGAGCGCCGTATGGCCTTCGGGAGCGCGGTTTGGAAACAAACACGACGACCAGATCGTACCAAGAATGCTGCGCTCTTCCTTGGCCGGGACGAGAAATCCGAATCCGTCGAGCGGGCGTCCGACATCCTGCGTCCTGACACCGAGGAAGACTTCAACCACAGGGGGATAAAAAATCTTCATGAGCGATTCGGCAAGCGAGGCATCCATCGGCGCCACCAGTCCCGATGCGACGTACGCCGGAACGGCGGTCACAACACAGTCGGCCCTGCGGGCAAAATTTTCTCCGTTGCGTGTTCCATACAGATCGTACGAGACGACGCCATCCGATTCGTTGCGATTGATCGTACTGATCGACACGCCCGTCAACACACGATCTCCGAGCGCTCGCGCCAGGGCATCGGGCAGCGTCTGCATCCCGCCTGTGAATGAAAACATTCGCGCCCGATCCTTCGCCTTCTCCGCGCGTTTCTTGCGCTCGCGTGCGCCGCGGATCATGCCTTTGATCAGTCCGCCGTATTTTTCTTCAAGCGCATACAATTTCGGGAATGCGGCGCGCACACTCAAATGCTCCGGACTTCCGGCATAGACGCCGGCCACGAACGGATTGATTGCATAATCGAGCATCTCGCGTCCGAGCCTTCGCTCCACAAATTCGGCGATCGTCTCTTCTTCTTCGGCGCGGCCGATAAATGGCTCTTTTAAAATGCGAACTTTCGCGGCTGCAGACCACAGTCGCGTCTGTAAAAATTTTCCTGGCGACATCGGCAGCGAGTGCAGCTCGCCGCCGCGCACGATGTAGCGATTATTCCCCGCACTGTCTGCATACGAAAGTTCGGCTCCGAGGCCGAGATCGTCGAAGAGCGTCCGAAGCAGCGGCGTCGTTTCAAGCGCGCTGTTGGGTCCGATCTCAACAAGCCAGCCGTTGTCGCGCACTGTGCGCATCGTTCCGCCGGCCGACTGCTCCCGCTCGAGCACTGTCACGTCGACGCCGGCTTTCTTCAGCCACCATGCGGTCGCAAGACCGGTGATGCCTCCGCCTATAATGACAACTTGTGGTGTTTTACCCATGTGATACGTTTTTTCCTGCCGCGATCTCTGCCGTCCTGTATGCCACTGCGAATAATTTTGTATATAGATGTAATGTATCGGAATTCTGCGAGAAAATCGAGCGGTTTCTCTTAAAATTGTCCCTCTTGCTTCCGTTTCCGCATCGCTTTCAGATAGTCGATCAGATCATCCAGTTCCTGATTCGGGATTCTGTTCCGGGGAAATGAAGGCATCGCCCCCAGTCCGTGACG
>DATGXR010000187.1:0-6271 GCA_035298825.1 Bacteroidota bacterium | reverse complement strand
GCCAGCATTGGTCGAACATATGTCACTCCCATCATTTTCGCCACGAGCGCCGGGTCCTTGTAGGGAGCTCCCGAGTGAAGCGTATCCCGGCTCAGGCTTTCGGTAAACCACGGCTGGATCGCCCCGAAGCCGTGCATGCCCGACAAATACCCGATGATCGAATTGATCCGTCTTGTGGTTTCAATGCGAAGCGAGTCATGCCGGCTCTGCACATGCCCGTCAACAAGAATATGATTTTCAATGAGAAGCTCCTCGAGACGATTGACCTGGCTCTTCTCTGAGACCGCAAACATTCCCCAGGGGCCGACACTGACAACGAACACTGCCATGCACAGCGATGAGGCAAGAAAGAGAATCTTTTTCTTGCTGCTGAAGATAAAATACGGGGTGACGACACACAGCCAGACGACCGCGGCGATGCCGAGATATCTGCCTTCGGTGAAGCCGTACTCGGAGACTCTCCGCCAGACGGCAAGAAAGAGCATGATAATCATCGGAATGATGATCACATAAAACCATCGTGATGCGGTGTTCATCCAGACATTCTCGATCCGATCCCTGATCGGATGCAGCAGCAAGAGCGAGACAAATCCCGTTGCGATGAATCCGAGAATGAGTCCGCTCACCCACCCCTGAGGCCAATTCCACGCGAACAGGATCTTTCCAAGATACGCATAGAGAATGACAAGATAGACGAGCACCAGGGGAAAAAGAATATACTGTGAAAAAATCTTCAGCCCTTTGGGATACTCTCTCGCGTCATCGAGACGATCCGGCTCTTTGGGAACGCCGGCAAGAACAAACCAGGTCGAGAATATTCCATTGATACAGGCCCACAATTCCCCATAGCGCTTCGGCGGGACCTCCACGCCGAACAGATTATCGAGCGCGGCCAGTGCAATCGCCAGTCCTCCCCACAACACGACGGCATACAACGCGGCTGTGAGTATGCGCAGGATGATCGTTTTGCAAAAATTCCAATATCCGCGTTCGCTCTCATGTCCGACGAGATACGGCGCGGCAAACACCATCAGGACCATTCCCGTTGTCAGCATCAACAATCGAAATCCATGAATCTCGGGAGCGGCGCCCAGGTCCTGCGGAACGGTCATCGCATATAACCCGACACAAACGACGGCCGCAAGCTGCACGATGAGCGAACGGGATTTTTCCCATTTCAATTTCTCGAACGTGATGGCGCATCCGGTCAGCAGTGGAAATCCGAGCACTGCGCCAAAGACAATCTGTATCAACACGCTGGGCCGTGAAGGATCCGGAGCATCGATCAGGATCAGTCCGCAAATGGTGCCGATGATGGCGTCAATGATGACGAGTGGAAACCGCCGAAACGTATCGCGTGCATCTGTGGCGGCACGGGAGATCGAAGGAAGTTTCATAAGATGGAGGAATAGGTGTGGCCGTTTTATTTCGAGAGCGTCGGCGAAGATCGACGCAGAAATTCTCCGTCAACGATTAAATTTCTTTTTCTTTTGCGCGGGATTGGTTGATGCAAGCTGCGCATTGATTTTCTCCAGCAGCGCTTCGGTCTCCCTGACATCGGTCTTTTCCTCCCTGCCCAATGCGATCGCTTTCTGCGCGTACTCACGCGCTTTCTTCATCTCTCCGTTTTTAAAAAGAAGAGCGGCATAGGTATCAACGAACATGTATTTCGGATATTGCCGCACGACAGTGCCCATCCATGTTGCGGCGCGTGCAATGACCGGTTTTTCGTCGCATTGTTCATACACCATCCAGCCGTAGCTGTTGGCGCCGTTTTCTTCAATCAGGTGCGAGGCCATGCCTTTTTCAACCTCGTCTGCGTATTTGCCCCATTGCTTGGTTCCCAGAAAATACTGAATCCGATAATTCAGCGCGGATTCTTTTGCGGCGGACGGAAAATACTTGTTCGATAACCTCAATACCTCGGCAAGCTGCGATTCGCTCTTCTGCGCAATGGCCAGCGCCAGTTTGCTTCGCACATAGGCGGCGGCGATATTCTCAAGATCACTTTTGCCATAGAGATATTTCAGCGTGTCGAAATTGTCGATGACAAACTGCTTGTACTGCGGGGCGAGGAGAGGATAAAAACGAAACATCACGGAATACGGCGCTTCCGCAAATAAATTCTTCGATGAGGCAAGAAACGTATTCACGGTGAGACTGTCGGGACGCACACGCGTGTCCTTCTTGCCGAATGATGCGGTATAAAATCCGGGGAACTCCGGATCCAGTTCTGCACTGACCCCGGCAAGATTATCCTGCTTCGACGGATCAAGCGCAAACGTCAATTGCTCCAGAAATTCTTTCGGCTTCAGATATCCGATAATCCGATAGACGAGTTTACCCTCAGGCGTGAAGATGAGAAATGTGGGAAATCCGCTCACCCGATATTTTGCCGCCATCTGCATGCCAAAGCCCGTTTCCATCTCATAGCGGACATTGACAAATTTTTCATTCATCAAGCCTGCAACACCGGGATCAGGAAATGTCTCCTTATCCATGACCTTGCACCAGCTGCACCAATCTGTATACGCATCGACGAAGATCAACTTGTGCTGCTCTCGCGCAAGGGCTTTCATGTCGTTCCACGATCCGCTCGACGTGTCGTTGAATTTGATCAGCTCGCCGGCTGTGGCAGCCGAAACCGAAAGCACTAATACAAGCATCAGCGTTTTCATAAATCGCCCTTTGGAAATTTTTTGTTGCACCTCGAATTGATCAATAATAGGAATAAATTTTCACGGGTGCAAACAACAATCGCATCGCTCTGTCGCGCTCCCCCCGGGTGGTTTGAGGAAGAAGCAGGCTGCCTCTCCCCCCTCATGGCGTTTATTGCGGAGCAAGAGGATCGGGAGCGAATTTCGTTTGGAAATCTCCCCACTTCATGATTGCATTGCCTGAGACAATTTCCCCGGCTTTCAGGACGAAGTCCGGCATTGAATGCTTAAGCTGCAGGCCCTGGCTGGTGAGGTTCAACGGCTGCTGAACCTCGCCCAGGGATTTTGTCCATTTCGTATATGTGCCGTTGAAGTATAGCAGAAACATCGAATTCGCACCTGCAGAGTCGATCGTGGCATATGCGGCGAATCCGGTGCCGGTCGCGCCGATGTCTTGCAGGGGCAGCGTTCCGCTTCCGCTCCATTTTTCAAGCAGGACGCTGTCCCGGTCGCGGTACTCTCCGCTGCATTCATAGGTACAGGAACTGGACTTGAGGATCTGTGCTGTTCGGCTCAGACCGTAGGGCATGTACTGGGATGATGAAATGAAATTCGGATAGTACGAGTGCACATCCGCAAAAAAATTGAGCGTGGTCACAATGTGCTGCTTCAGCGAACCGTTGCCGGTGAACGTATAGTCGAGCGTCCCGCTCCACTCTGTCAGACGCACCGGATTGCTTTTCACATTGCGCATCTTCACGACAAGCGTTCCGCCTGAAGCTGGCTTCTGAATCGTAATCTCATTCGACGTCCATTTGGATACCGGCAGTGGAACATCGTTCAGCAGCACCGCTCCGTCGGCGCCTTGCTTGTCCATGAAGGAACCAATAATGGTGTATGTCGAAGTGTTGACCGATGCGTCTCCCGATGTCAGTGCGATCGACGGCGCAAGCAGACGCAGTGTCGTGAGCACAGGTTCGATCGGATGAACGAGCCGGGACGATCCCGACACGTCAAGATTCTTCTTCCTCATATCGCTCAGGATGTCGCTCGTAAAGAACGGCCGCATCGGCGGAGAGGCCTTCGGAGCAACGGCATTGATGCCGAGCGCCCTGTCGAAGAAATACCGGGCCGTCGTAGCCGACTCAACATCGTCTGTGGGCAGACTCCAGCCCAGATAAAATCCGGCGGTTTTCAACAGCGGCAGATATTTCGGATCGAACCCGCCGCTGCCGCACGCGTCGAAATACACGAGGCTGTTTTCGGCAAACGAAAGATATTCGCCGATGAATTTCATCGTGACCATGTAGTGCACCGCCTTGGCGGGTTTTCCTGCGACGAGATCGTTCGGCGCGGCGGCGTAGACAAGATATCCGCTGTCGACAAGCGCGCGGTACTTCGGAACGTTGACAGCGTTGACCTCATCGGTTGTCCACAGCGCAAAGATCGGCTGCGACGCCAGTTGATGGTTATATCCGGTGCCTCCGTGCGTCGTCCAGTAGAAGATCCCGTCGCCATTCATCGATCGGAGATTATCTATTGTCGGATTATCCGGTGTCGAGAGTGTGTAGCCGGCCTGTTTGCACCACGATCGGAGCATTGTCACGGTCTGCGCCGATGCGACGAACGCCGTCCCGAGCGAATTCATGATACGCGCTTTCGATGCGCCGGGAAACGCTTCGGCCGTCTTGTGAAGAATATCCGGCTTTGGCGTTAGTTCTCCGCGCAGGATGCCTTGCGCCGCCGAGCCCGGCGTGCGGTTGTTCAGCACGAGCAACGGACTGCCGTCGACGAACCGCGCCCAGACGTTGCCGCCGTCCGGAGAGATACCCGAGGCTTCAAATTGCGGATGCGCTCGCAGATATGTCAGTGTCGCCAGGTTGTCGGCCGCGGGATCTGAGCCCGAGAGCGTATTGAGGAACGTCGTGAGCGTATCGAGGGATGAAAGCAGCGCCGCATCCGAGATCGTTCCTGTCGGAGTGACGGAGGTGTCTGACGTCGCGCCGGCACCGACCGGATCCTGTTTTTTGGTGCAGCCGCCGCCGAGTGCGATGAAGACGAGGAGTGTGATGATTGACGCGCGCGTGATCGTCCGAGAGCGCATCGTTTTTTTCCTATCAATACGTTGCATATGGCACCGGCTTTTAAAATAGTGTGCGTGTGTGTGATGCGTTTGTTTGTGTCATTATAAGATAAAATTATCTGATTTAAAGGCAAAAATTTTCATCTCCTGTCATATCCCGGTTCTTAAGAGGACTCCCTGAAGATCGCACGGCATCTTCGGCGCGTCGAAGCGGCCTCTCTACTCGCTGCTCCCGCGCCTTGGATCGATGTACATCCATGCCAGGCGCGGTACGACGAAGAACCTGTCGGTATCAACTCTGAACTCCTCGGGATTCATAGGGCCGATCGCGATACGCTGCCAGGTGGTCGTGGGATAAATGCGCGTGAATGTATTTCGTGACGTCGTCACGCTCACGGGCATGTGAAAATCTTTGACATCGGTGATCCAGCGATACGACGCAAAGGTTGAATCTCCCCGGTACGTCAGGCGGACATCAAGCTGGGGGATCTGCGTCTTCTTCAGGTATTGAGTGAAGAAATATGTGAGATCGCTCCCGGTCTTGCGATTGATGAATCCAAACACATCCTCGGCTGTGATCGTCTGATACCGAAACTGCGTCTGGAGACCTTTGATGATGGCGAACCACAGCGAGTCATTGTCGATCACGCTTCGTAATGTGTTCAACACAAGCTGTCCCTTGTCGTACATATCCGGCGACCCCTCGTGAGCGACATTATAGATGCCGATGATGGGCTCCGTGTTTCTGACGTTAGGTTTTTTTCCGTTGATGTATCGCAGCGCCTCCTGGTATCCCCAGACATGCTCGACATAGAGGGCTTCGGCATACGCGCCGAAGCTTTCGTGGATCCACATATCGGCCACATCCTTCGCAGTGAGACTGTTTCCCCACCATTCATGCGCGCTTTCGTGAATGATGATAAAATCGAATTTCAATCCAATTGCCGATGGCGCCCTGCCGCGATAGCCGCCCAGATATCGGTTCCCGTAGGCAACCGCGCTTTGGTGTTCCATGCCTGTGTGCGGACATTCCACAAGCTTGTATCCATCGCGGTAAAAGGGGTATGGTCCGAAGTATTTCTCAAACGCATCCATCATCGTCTTGACCTGAGCGAATGTTTGCCTGGCGCGATCAAGATTTTCAGGCAGGACGTAATAATCCAGGCTCAGTTTCTGTGGCCCGTATGTGTCGCTGAAATGCGCGTACTTGCCGATATTGATTGTCACACAGTAATTATTGATGGGATAACTGATGAACCAGTCGTAGCGCGTCCATCCGCCGGGAAGGGATGTTGTCGAACGCAGCCGGCCGTTCGAGATGTCCATCAGTCCCTTCGGCACGGTGATGCTCAAAAGCATACTATCCGGTTCATCATCCTGATGATCCTTATTCGGCCACCAGAGACTCGCTCCTGTTCCCTGACTGGTCACAACGACCCAGGGATTGCCGGCTGAATCCTTTTCCCACGTCATTCCTCCATCCCACGGCGGCCGCTTCGCCACAATGGGCATACCGCCATAGAAAACTGTG
>DATGXR010000186.1:0-10672 GCA_035298825.1 Bacteroidota bacterium | reverse complement strand
TGAATACTTGCTCATAATGAGCTGTGCAAGCGCCAGTCCGACCTGCTTGGCGGGCGTAATGCGGTCTTCACCGTAAAGGATCATACTGTGGCTGATGTCGATCATGAGCACCGTGGCGCACGAAGAGAGATTCTCGGTTTCGTAGACTTCGAGATCGTCTTCGCTCAGCGAAAAGTTCTCGATGCCGTTGCGTTTGTACGTGTTCATCATCGTCGACGTGAGATCGATGTTCGTGGGCATTTCGCCGAACGTCCATTTCTTTGTTTCGCTCAGACGGTCCACGCCGCCTCCGCTGTGCGATGTCTCGTGCGACCCGAAGGGACTCTTCTTGAGCGATGTGAAGATCTCGTTCAGAGCGTCCTGACGGATTCGCTGAATGCCGATATTGGTCAGCGTCGGCTCGCCGTTGATCTCCTCGATCACGCCCATCTCGCGAAGCTTGTCGAGCAGATCGTCCATCGATAGATTCTCGTCGAAGATCCCGTACTCCTCGGCAAGCTGCTTGAGCCAGTCGAGGGCTTCCTGCACATCGCCGCTTGTTTGTATCAGCACGTGGCTGAAAAGCTGCATCAGTTGCTGCAGACGCGTCTCGTCCGTCTGCGAATCGGGACGCCATTGCGAATAGGTAAATCGCATACTCACACCTTTAATGCAAATAGATCACGTTCATCATCGCGTCATCCCGCGCGGGGCGGGAGAACAATTTTATAACAAAGAAAGCGACGGCCAGAGGCCTGTGAACTTACTCGAATTCCTCGACTGTGGACCCGCTTCTGCCCGTGAAGATGCTGCTGACCATGTCCTTGTAGACAGTGGTGCCGGTGTTCTCATCCTTCGCGATCTTCGAGTTCTGATGGAGACCGTCGAGCACAAATTCCATCGCCGATGCGAGTTCCTCTTTCGACGAATTTTCAAGCTTCAGATATTTTTTCGTCAGGTCGCGCAATCCCTTCACGCGCTCAAGTTCCGATATATAGGAGTAGAGCGGCAACGCATCGGAGACTTCAAGCGTGTTGCCCGATTCGAACCACGAGATGATCTTTGCGTACTCGGAGTCGTCGTGTCCCGACTGCGTGCGCTGGCGTTTCTGTAACGGATCTGGGAAGTAATGCTTGAACACTTCGCGCACCGCCTTGCCGATAAGCGAGCGTCCGACCTTTGTGGCGCCTTCCTGTTCGCCTTCAAAGACGAGTTCGACTTTGCCGGTCAATCCCGGCAGCACGTGCGGAAGGTCGCAGATCCTCGGCATGATCGTGGCATCGCCGAGCATCAGCGCGCGCCGTTCGGCATTGCTCACAAGATTTTCCATGGCCGCGATCGTCATACGCGCGCTCACGCCCGATTTCTGATCGACATATTCGCTCTTGCGCGCCTCGATGGCGATGAATTCGATGATCTCCTTGAAATAATGCGGGATGATCACTTCTTTGCCATGGCGTACTGTCCAGGCTTCCTGCTCCGTGATCGAGATCGCGTCTTTCACTGTCCGGGGATAATGCGTCAGGATCTGCGAATCGATCCTGTCCTTGAGCGGAGTGATGATGCTGCCGCGATTCGTATAATCCTCCGGATTCGCCGTGAAGACGAGCATCACGTCCAACGGGATGCGCACGTTGAATCCGCGGATCTGCACGTCCTTTTCCTCGAGGATATTCAACAGCCCCACCTGTATTCTTGGTTGGAGGTCGGGCAGTTCGTTGATGGCGAAGATGCCGCGATTCGAGCGGGGTATAAGTCCGAAATGGATCGCTCCCTCGTGTGAAAAATGAAGGCGCATTGTCGCCGCCTTGATCGGATCGATATCACCGATGATGTCAGCGATCGTCACATCCGGTGTGGCAAGCTTTTCGCTGAATCGGGCCGACCGCGGAATCCATTCGATCGGTGTTGTGGCTCCGCACATCGCTACCTGGTCGACGCCGAATTTGCTCACCGGCGCAAACGGATTGTCGTTCACTTCACTGCCTTTGATGATCGGAATCTCCTCGTCAAGAAGCGATGGAAGGGCGCGCACGAGACGCGTCTTGGCCTGTCCGCGGAGTCCGAGCAGGATGATGTCGTGCTTTGCGAGTATGGCGTTGATGATCGAAGGGATGACGCTCTCTTCGTATCCGATGATGCCAGGGAAGAGCTGCTCGCCCTTCTGCATCATGGCGATCAGATTCTTCCTCAACTCGTCCTTGACCCCCAGCACCTCATATCCCGAGTCCTGCAGCTCGCCGAGTGTAGTTGGTTTTTTCATGTTCGTTGTGTTCCGTATAAATTTCATTCAATTCAAAAATTGTTGGAAGTGCAGACTGTTTATACTATCTTTAATGATACTGCGGAGTGCAGATCCCGAATGTTGACGCAACCTGAGTTCAATGGCACAATTACTTTTAACAACAGTAGTTTTTCGATTAAGTTCCATCGGCGATATCGTCCTCACATCGCCTCTGTTGCGTGTTCTGCGAAATGCGATAGGGCCCAAGGCGCGTCTCGATTTTGTTGTGCGAAAAGAGTTTGCGGATCTTGTTCGATCGAATCATCATCTCTCCGTCGTTCATGAATACGATCCCGCGACAGGATGGAAGGGACTGCGTGAGCTGAATGCGACGCTTCGGCGCGAGCGGTACGACCTTGCCGTGGATCTTCACGATAGTCTCCGGACGAAATATCTTCGTGCATGCTGCGGCGCCCGGGAAACGACCGTCGTCAACAAACGCCAGTACGAACGCTGGCAGCTCGTTCACAGGAAGAGGAATATTTACACCGGCATCATTCCGGTGCCTCTGCGCTATCTCGAAACAATTTCGAAGTTCGGCATCGGCGACGACGGACGCGGGCTCGAGCTGTTCGTTCCGGACTCTGTGCAATCTGCCGTGAGCGGAAAAATGGCGGCTGCCCAGCTGCACCGGTTCGAATGCGTGATCGGCATTTGTCCCGGCGCAAAGCATTTCACGAAGCGATGGCAGAGGGAGAAGTATGCGGAACTCGGCGTGCGCGCCGCGCGCGAGCGGGGAGCGAAGATCCTTCTCTTCGGCGGTCCGGCGGAACGAGACGACTGCGCCTATGTCGCCGATTCGATTCGCACACAGGTGTGTCCGGATTGTGTCGAAGATCACTCGGGCGTCTTGTCGCTGCTTGAAACGGCTGCGGCATTCGATTTCTGCGACGTGGTCGTGACGAACGACAGCGGTCTGATGCACATCGCCGCTTCGCGCCAGAAGAAGATCGTCGCGCTCTTCGGATCGACAGTGCTTGAATTTGGATTCGGGCCGTTTGGCACGGAGGCCGAGGTAATCGAGCGAAAGGGATTGGAGTGCCGTCCCTGCACGCATATCGGCCGCGCATCCTGTCCGCTCGGGCATTTCAAGTGCATGACCGATATCGGCGTCGACGAGGTCGCAGCCTCCGTCTCAGCCATGCTTGCCCGCTAGCGACACAGAAACACAACCTGTATGAATGACGCGCATCGATGATGCGCCGACGAATCACAACAACAGACGAATCATTGCAATAGAAGAATCACCGCAACGACAGTATCCATATCACAATGAACATACTCGGCATATCGGCCTTTTATCATGATGCGGCGGCGGCGCTGTTGCGCGACGGACGCATCATCGCGGCGGCGCAGGAAGAACGCTTCTCGCGCAAGAAGCACGACGAGCGCTTTCCCGCTCACGCCATCGACTATTGCCTGCACGAAGGCGGCATCACCGCATCCGCACTCGATGCCGTTGTCTTCTATGACAAACCGTTTACGAAGTTCAACCGTCTGCTTGAAACGTATCTTCATTTCGCGCCGCGCGGTTTTCGCTCGTTCATCATGGCCATGCCGGTCTGGCTCAAGGACAAGCTGTGGATTCCCGACACGATTGAAACCTCTCTCGACTATAACGGAAAGATTCTCTACGCCGAACATCACGAATCGCATGCGGCCTCGGCATTCTTTCCCTCGCCGTTCGACCGCGCCGCATTTTTAACGATCGACGGGGTGGGCGAGTATGCCACATCTTCGTTCGGCACCGGCCGCGACAATCATGTGCAGATCATCGCCGAACAGCATTTCCCTCATTCGGTCGGATTGTTGTATTCGGCGTTCACGTATTTCACAGGCTTTAGGGTCAACTCAGGCGAGTATAAGGTGATGGGACTCGCGCCGTACGGCGAGCCGAAGTATGTGCAAAAAATCTTCGATCATCTGATCGATCTGAAGGATGACGGTTCATTCCATATGAACATGGATTATTTTGATTATGCGACGGGATTGAGAATGACGAACGATCGCTTCGCGTCGCTCTTCGGAGGTCCGGCCCGTGCGCCGGAATCGAATCTCACGCAGAGGGAAATGGATCTTGCGCGCTCCGTGCAGGATGTGACCGAGGAGATCATGCTTCGCATGGCGCGACACGTGAAGAAGACGACAGGCGAGAACAACCTGTGCCTCGCCGGCGGCGTTGCGCTCAATTGCGTGGCGAACGGCAAGCTGCTTCGCGAGCGTATTTTCGACAGGATCTGGATACAACCTGCCGCCGGTGATGCGGGCGGCGCGATAGGCGCTGCGTATATCGGATACCATCATGCATTCAATCATCCGGTGATTGAAAAGAACGGACGCGACGCGCAGCACGGCTCGTATTTCGGTCCCGCCTACGCGGACACGGATGTGAAGAAATTCATCGACGCGCATCGGCTGCCGTATCAGGATGCAGGCACGATCGAGACGCTCTGCGCACGCACGGCAAAACTGCTCGCCGAGGGCAATGTGGTCGGATGGCATGAAGGCCGCATGGAATTCGGTCCCCGTGCGCTCGGCAGCCGTTCGATTCTCGGCGATCCGCGCAATGCGGACATGCAGAAGCGCATGAATCTGAAGATCAAGTTCAGGGAAAGCTTCCGTCCGTTCGCTCCGGCCGTTCTTGCCGAAGACGTCGCCGACTGGTTCGAGCTCGGCGAGGAGAGTCCGTATATGCTTCTTGTGGCAGATGTGAAGAAGGAACGCCGCCGCACGATGACAGAGGAGGAGATGAAGCTCTGGGGCATCAGCAAGCTGAACGTTGTTCGTTCTGAAATTCCGGCTGTCACGCACGTTGACTATTCGGCGCGCGTGCAGACGGTCCATCCGAGCGACAATCCCGTCTTTCATCTGCTCATCGAAGAATTTAAAAAGATCACGGGCTGTTCCGTGCTTGTGAACACATCGTTCAACGTGCGGGGAGAGCCGATCGTCGAATCGCCGGAGGATGCGTATCGCTGCTTCATGCGGACGGACATGGACGTGCTCGTGATGGGCAGATATCTTCTCTATAAGAAGGACCAGCCTGCGTTGACCGAGGCAGGGGATTGGAAAAAGGAATATGAGCTTGATTGACGACATCCGCAGCGACATCCGCGCGCTCGATTGTTCTGAAAAGAGTCTCGTGAAATTCGGACGAACCGTCGGCGGCGTATGTCTGCTGATCGCCACGGCGATCTACATTTTTAAATCTGTGACGCACACGACGATCGCGTTTGCCGTCATTGGGTCGCTGCTTGCATTCGGCGCCATGGCCGCGCCGCGCATGCTCAAGGGCGTCTACCGTGTGTGGATGGGATTCGCATTTGTGATGGGATGGTTCGTCTCGAGAATCGTGCTGGCGATATTTTTCTTCCTCATCATCACGCCCGTTGCGATGATCGCCCGCATCGTCGGAAAAAAGTTTTTACACACGGAATTTAAAACAGGACAGTCGTCGTACTGGATCGCGAAGAAGTCACAGCCGCGCTATGACCGGATGTCATGAGCCGCAAGCAGCGGCCGCGCGTGTGGCAATTCGATCCATTCACCGCACGATTGTCTCATTAAAGATTCATTCACTCTATCGATTGCACTATATGGCAAAACTCAGGATCGTTGCTGAATATTTATCATTCCTCCGGGAAAATAAGAAGTGGTGGCTGCTTCCAATCGTGGTGTTGCTGCTGCTGTTCGGCCTGTTGATCGTGCTCACGAAGGGCAGCGCGCTCGCGCCATTCATTTATACGATTTTTTAGTCTTCTCCTTCGTGAACTGACATCTGTTCGTACGCCTCTTATCGAACAACGATGTATTTCCTGCCCGCGCGATATTTTTCAACAGTCGCGGGATCGAGAAAAAATCTCCACTCATGTTCCTTGCCGGCAGAAATGCCGATGCGCGCAGAGCGATGCACGAGTCGGCGGGGAATCGGGGGAGCATCAAGAATATAAATTTCATTTCCGCAGAGATCCGTTCCGTGATCACGGCGGTCGATCGCGAAGGCCTGGCAGAATTTCGCCGGTCCATCCGTTAGATGCTTTTCGATTGCCGCCAATTTCTTTGCCGATCCCGGATCATTCTTCACAAGAGAAGCCGTCCGGTGTTCGAGCATTGTTTCAATTCCTTCGAGCGGAGCCACGGCGCGAAACAGCACGGCCTGTGCAATTCCGGGTCCGCCCGTCACCGCATTCGCGCAATAATGCATGCCGTACGTAAAATATACATAGAGATGTCCGCCATTGCCGAACATGAGTGCATTGCGCATTGTTTGTCCCCTATAGGCGTGGCTTGCCGGATCCTCCGCGCCCATATAGGCCTCGACCTCTGTAATCATTCCCCTGAGCGAAAGATCTCCGAACGTGCGCACGAATTGTTTTCCGAGCAGCTCGGGCGCCACCACCAAGGCAGATCGTGTATAGAATGAACGCGGAAGCTTCATCATGGAATGGTCCTCAAAAACATAACGTAATAAAAAAAATAGTGGCGATAAAGGATGAAAATCATGCCTGACGCGATCTCCGTCTTGCAATTCCAGTGAAATTTGCCTACTTTCTTTAATTACAACAATCCTTGTCCTGATGCCTCAACGAAAAACTACGACTCCAAAAACGAAAGCAGCCGGCGTCACACGCGGGAAAGATCCGTCGCCGACGAAGCAGCAACTTGAATCGCGCGCCGAAGACGCCATGCTCATACGCGGCGCACTGGCGGGCAAGCAGGAGGCGTTTCGCGGGATCATGGACAAGTATCATGACAACATCGCCACGCTGCTGCATCGAATGATACGCAACAACGACGAGGTTGAGGACCTGACGCAGGAAGCCTTCATCAAGGCGTTCGCATCGCTGTCGAACTACAGCAACGAATACGCGTTTTCAACCTGGCTGTACAAGATTGCGACGAACAACTGCATCGATCACATCAGAAAACGCAAGCTCCCCACATTTTCTATCGACAAACCGATCGAGTCGAAGGACGGCGATTACGGGTATGAAATTCCCGACTCGTCGTACGAACCCGACCGGTCCATTATCAGCCGGCAGCGCGCGCAGCTGCTCGAGGAGGCCATTGCATCGCTGCCCCTGAAGTACCGGACCGTCATCATGATGCGGCATTCCGACGAAATGGACTATCAGGACATTGCCAAGGAGCTGAATGTGCCCATTGGCACCGTAAAAGCGCATATTTTCCGAGCGCGCGAAATGCTGAACAAGTCGCTGCGGAAAAAAATCCAAAATTACTGATCCCTTCCTGTAACTCTTTATCTCATCTTCCGTAAGAGAGAAAAGGAAGGACTACCTTATTATGCGCCGATTACGAACTTACATAGCGGTGTTTTTGCTGGGTGTGCCCGCGGCTGTAAGGCTGTTTGCGGGCGACATACACAAAGAGATCAGGCGGAGCGACGAGCGTGAGGCACGCGTACGAATAGAATCCTCGTTCGGAACGGTGAATGTGCATCGCGGACCGTCGGACAAGCTGGCCATCATCGATTATCGCGACACGAAGAATAAAGATGCAACGGCCGAAATCGATTACCGGCTGCGCGACAACATCGGAAATCTTCAGATCGATTTGAATCCTTCGGGCACGTCGCATTCGAGTGACGGATCGACGCACGTGAACTTCGACTTTAAGACTGACGAGTGGTTCGTGCTGCTGACCGATGCCGTGCCGATCGCGTTCGATGCGAGCCTCGGAGCCGGCAAAGCCGACATCGATATGACGGGATTGAACCTCAACAAGTTCGCACTCTCGACAGGCGCGTCGTCGACAAATATCAGGTTCGGTTCGCCGAATAAGAGCGTCATCGATCGATTGAAGATCGAAGCGGGTGTGAGCAAGCTTGTGGCTGAAGGATTGAACAACGCGAATTTCAGGCATATGGATTTTGAAGGCGGCGTCGGATCGTATTATCTGAACTTCGACGGCGACCTGCGCAGGGAAGTGGATGTGAAGATCGACTTCGGCATGGGACAGGTGACGCTTGTGATTCCGTCGAAGATCGGTGTGAAAATCAGATACAACGACAGCTGGCTCTCGAGTTTCTCGTTCGCCAACGACATTGAAAAAGAGAACGACGGACTTTCGGTCTCGTCAAATTATTCGAACGCCGAAGGGCGCATGAACATCTCGATCGATTCTGGTGTGGGACATGTGAAGATACGCAGAACGGATTAACCGTCGATGCACACGCCGGCCGATGCGGCCGACTAGATTGGAAGACTTGGGACACCATACGCTGCCGCTGCAACTTTCCTGTTGCCGCGGCATTTTCATTTCATCGCCGGGCGATAAAAAAATTACCATTCCATCATGAAATACGGAGCTGAAAGAACAGAGGCTGATGCGGGATGTGCGGTGCGCAGCTGCTGAAGCGCTTCCTTATATGCATTCTTCGGATTCCCATGCGCGAGAATGGAAGTGTACAGATATCCATTGAATTCTTTCGCCGTTGCGGCAGAGCAGGAATAACGCTGCAGAATGCATCGGGACGCGCCGCTCATCATCGCGAACATTGCATGCAATGGCGTCGTCGAACACGAATCACGTCTGAGATCGGCTATCACCCAGAATCTGAACGGACGCGCAAGCAGGAATGTTGAAATTGGCTCGAAGGAGATGGGAGTCGTGATGCTTCCTCCGGAGAGAGCGAAGAGGGATCGATGTGTGAGCGCATCACGTGTATAAAGCGTCGACAGATGGAGCACATCGCCCGAGACGTCGCGGAAGTTCCGCTCAGTGGCGAGCTGCGTCACGACGATCGACGCATCGGGATAAAAATTTTTAATGCTTCTGAGTTCGTACTCAGCTTCAAGCGATTTGTTGGACGGCGCGCCGAATGCGACGACATTTTTCAGGGGCGGCCCTTCGATGTGCGTGCCGGGCGAATAGATAATCGGAGCGTATGTCAGGTCGTGCACCTCAGACGCATATTTGCCGCTCGGAAGAATGAGCGCATGCACAGGCAGTCCGTCGAGTTCCTCATTGGCATTGACGACGACAGTGCGAGTGAGATATCGCTCAACGGGCTGAATGAGCAATGAGGAAAGCTGCATCGAAGCCTGACGCACGACGGCATCTTCGGTCGGCTGGCCTTCGGCGGATCGGACTGCATTTCGCTGTATCAATCCGCAATAGGCGCTGATGCGATCGCGCAACGGTGCGGAGGCGCCGAGATTGACGGCCATCGGCGCGGCGCTTCCCGGAACGATCACCGCGAAGAGCGAACCATCCAGCGAGAGTAACGACAGAAGCGATCCGTCCCCGGGTGTGCGTGCGCGGATGGATTCGAACGACACCGGTTGCGCCTGTGTCACGATCGGCAGGAGAGACGGATAGCGCGACACGAGTGCCGTTCCCTCCACGATCATTGTTTTTTGCAACGCGGGATATGCGCTGCGGAGCGTATCCCCGTCAGGTTTGTCGATCAGCGCTGTGCCGAGATTCTGTCGCGCCATGAGTTCTGATTCCGCGATCGCTGCTGCACGGACAGTCGCCAGATACGAAGCCACTGCCTTATGCCTGACAGAATCCTGAAACGCGTACGGATACAAAAGAAATTCCTGCTTCAGATCCGACGCTTCGCCTGTCGCCATCATAGCAAGCGCGTCGCCGATGCGCCGCTTGCGCATGAGGAACGAAGCGTAGGGACGGTACCACCAGTCGCCGCATGTCGTTCCTTCGGGAAGCAGACGGGATTCTGATGTGAGTATGAACGGCTCTGTGAAGCAGAACGACTGCATCGATGCTGTGCGCATCAATTCGAATGAAGATTGAAAGAGCGGTTCGGCATCTTCGTCCTCGTGCAATGCAGCACGGAGCATCGCTTCCTTGAACCTGCCGAGTGCAGTGCGCAGCGGAGATGCATTCCGGGTAAAGACCTTTTGCGCTTGCTGATACAGCGACACGGCGCGCATCACTCCGGGTGCAGAAGGTGAGTGAAGCGTCTCGCGCTCCTCACACTCGCCCATGCGCATGAGGCAATAGCCGATCACCGCGTCGTTCTCATGAATGAGCGCGTGGTTATGCGCCTTCGAAAAGAACTCGCGCGCATTTGCAAATGCGTAATTTGCGTAAAAAATTTCTCCGATGCCGCACAGCAGTTGGACGTCCATCTCCGGAACCTCCGACAACGAATCGAGTCGGAGTCCCTGCATGAATTCGCTCATCGCATTTTCGAACATGCCGAGCTTGAGATAGACGGCGCCTGAGACGGCCTTGAGTCTCACGAGAAGCGTCGTGTCGTTCAGCGACGAAGCAGTCCGGGCTGCGATCTGCAGTTGTCTGATCGCATCATCCTTTTGACCCAGCTGTGCAAGCGTCGACGCATGATTGACGGCGATATCAAATGGGATCTGCGATTTGGAAAGGGCGGAGGCGTAGCGCGCGGCCTGCGAAAAATGCGCC
>DATGXR010000185.1:0-3890 GCA_035298825.1 Bacteroidota bacterium | reverse complement strand
CAAACTTGATTTTCCATTATTAACAGACTATCTTTATCCGTTCGCATTACACAACTCACCACCCATCTACACATTTTTTTGGAGCACATCATGAAAAAACTGTTTACACTTGCTGTTGCCATAGCGCTGTGTTCAACCATGGGATTTGCGCAGGGACTGGGATTGAAGGGCGTTGGCGGTAGTGTTGGATATACATCTGTCTCATTCGGTCTTGGTTCGGAATCCTTCGGCGGTTTCGTGATCGGCGCGCATGCAGATATGGGAGAAATCAGCCCGGGATTCCAGGTGTTACCTGAACTCCAATACTGGTCAACCTCGAAGGATGTCGGCGGCGCAAGCTGGAAGGTTAGTGATTTTGCGATTAATGCAAATGTGCATTACAACATTCAAACCTCTGGAGACATCAAGCCGTACGTTGGCGCAGGTCTTGGCATGAATTTTATTTCATTCACCTGGGGATATTCGACTCCAGCATACACGTTCTTTGGCCAGACATACGGCGGCTCAAGCCTTACGAGCGAATCGGCGACACGTTTGGGCATCAATTTGCTTGGCGGTGCCAACTTCGCCACAGGCAACATCACGATCTCGCCTGAAGTACGCTATGTGGTAGCATCGGATTTCAACCATTTCATCGTCAAAGTCGGCGTGACAGTTCCGCTTGGAAAATAATCGGTCAGTAAGTGAGTCGACTTCATCGATTGATCTGAATTACGACAAAGGCGTCCTTTGGTATTTTTCAAAGGACGCCTTTGTGTTTTTATATACTGCGCAGTAGTACCGCATGCAAGCTGCATCTGCCTATGTCACACAGAGTGTGAAGCAAGCAGCATCTCGATCTCGCGCTGCGTCAATACCCGGTGCGCGCCGGGAGAAAGCCCACCGAGTGTGAGTGCGCCGATTTTCGTTCTCACGAGTCTCAGTGTCGGATGTCCCACGGCCGCGGTCATTTTCCGCACCTGACGATTGCGTCCTTCGGTCAGCGTCAACTCGATCCATGCCGTGGGGACTGTCTTTCTGAATCTTACGGGCGGCACGCGCTCTGGCAGATCAGGTTCCGCCTGAAGCAGCCGCGCAAGAGGCGCCTTCCGCGTTTGTTTTCCTTCAATCACCACGCCGTTTTCCAACTGCTCAAGCGCGTGCGTCTCCGGAATGCGCTCCACCTGCACAAGGTATGTGCGTGTGTGTGCGAATGTCGGATCGAGCAATCGGTGCTTGAGTCGGTTGTCGTCCGTCAATAGTAACAATCCTTCGCTATCGTAATCGAGCCTTCCAACGGGATAGACCGATTTCGAAAAAGGACCGAAGTCAGACAGCGTGCGCTTGCCCGAGCCTTCGTCTGTGAATTGTGACAATACCTGAAACGGCTTATAAAAAAGAATCGTTGTGTGTGTCACGAATGAATGGGATGCGTGTATGAAATTAACAGTGTGTCAGATGATCGCCTCGTTTAAAAAACGCACAAAGGGCAGGGCCTCTTCAAAGATGCCGGCTGAGTCCGCGAGAAACCGCTCACGCGTGATCGAGGCTTCGGGCAATGTGACGCCCACAAAAAACTGCTTGAGCTTCAAATAGTCCGCCATCGGATGATCCGGTGCGAAGCCTGTGGGCACGCGCTGGAGCTTCTCGCCTGTAAGCGTGCCGAAGCGCTTGATGAATTTCTTATTGTTGATGATCGAAAGAAATTCCGCTGCGTGAGCATCGATCGCCGCACGGATTTTTTTGATCTGTGTGCCGTCCGGAATATAAATGCCCGCCCCGAGAAACACTTCGCCCGGCTCGATGTGGAAATAGTAGCCCGATCCCACGAGTCCTTTCGGCATACCCTTCAGCACAAAGTGCGCCGCGGCATGCGTCTTATACGGCGTCTTGTCGCTTGAAAATCTGGTGTCGCGGTAAATTCTGAAGATCGATCGCTTCGGATCGACGTCGAACTCGGGCGCGAATTCCGCAAACAGCGGCGCAATCGAGGCGATGTAACACTGCATCGGAAACTTTACGATCTCTTCATATTCCTGTTTGTGCTTCGCAAACCACTCGCGGTTGTTGTTGCGCTTGAGCTTTTTGAAAAACGGAATCATCTCTTCAGGGAATCCGTTAAAGGGAGGATAAAATTCGTCTTCGATCATCGGTCTCATTGCGCTGTTCCTTTGAAGGAAAAAAATTCGTGTGGTATCCGGGCGACGTCATTCCTGCGCTCATATACGTGCGTGCCGACACATGCGCACACACAGAGGGCAATAAAAAAGAGTATGAGATTTTTTCTGGAATGTCAAATCCCTATTTGAACGCCGGGCGAAAGTTTCGTATTTTTTTTGAGTATTTAATCGCTACGGGAAAATTTCCGGCTGCTTGCTGCGCGGAACTTGATTGTAGCGCTCAATGATTTTTTATTAACAAGCATCCTTGCGAATATGTGTCTCTGCGCGCTGAATGCGCGCAAAGATGTGCGTGTGTCTTTCACAATTTTTTTTCAGCGGATTTTCATGAATCTTATTTTGACAAATATTTCACAGTTGCTGACCTGTGCGCCGCTTGCGGGCGAACGTGTGAAGCGCGGCCGCGCAATGGGCGATGTCGGACTGCTTACTCACGTGTCGATCGAAATCCGCGACGGCCGCATCGCGCGCATCGCCCATTCGGGCGAGGAGATTGCAGTGGCGGAAGATGACGATATCGAGGTGATCGATTGCATGGGGCGCGTGGCGCTGCCGGGCTTCGTCGACTCGCATACGCATGCGGTGTTTGCCGGCAGTCGCGAGGATGAATTTGTGCTCAGAGCCCAGGGCCGCACATATCAGGAGATCGCACGCGCAGGAGGAGGGATTCTCTCGACTGTCAAATCGGTGCGCGAGGCCACGAAAAAGGAATTGCTGAAGGCGTCCAATCGCCGGCTCAATGAGATGATGAAATCCGGCACGACCACGCTCGAGATTAAAAGCGGATACGGTCTTTCACCCGAGTCGGAGATCAAGCTGTTAGATGTGATTGCCGAACTTCGGCGCGACCACTTCATGACAGTTGTGCCCACGTTTCTTGGAGCGCACGCTGTGCCTCCGGAATACGCCGGAAAAAAGGACGACTATGTTCGGCTCTTGTGCGAGTATGTGATTCCGCATCTGAGCGAGCGCAAGCTTGCCGAATTCTGCGATGTGTTTTGCGAGGACGGATATTTCACGCATGCGGATGCGCAGATGATCCTTGCCGCAGGCGCGGCGCGCGGCCTCAGAGCGAAGCTCCATGCCGATCAGCTGACTTCAAACGCCGGAGCGGAACTGGCTGCACAATCACACGCCGCATCGGCCGATCATTTGGAACACATCTCATCTGAAGGTATCCGAGCGCTTGCCCAATCAGATACCGTGGCCACGGTGCTTCCCGGCTCGGCATTTTTCCTGAATCACACATACGCTCCGGCTCGAAGAATGATCGATGAAGGCTGCGCCGTTTCGATCGCGACGGATTTCAATCCGGGCTCGTGCATGTCGTATTCGATGCCGATGATGATGACGATCGCCTGCACGCAGATGCGTATGTCTCCCGAGGAGGCCATCACGGCCTCGACGATTAACGGCGCGGCGGCGCTCGGACTTTCTGCCGAATACGGCTCGATCGAACCTGGCAAGCGCGCCGACATCGTGGTGTATGATGTTCCCAATTACAGATTCATTCCGTATCACTTCGGCGCAAATCACGTCTGGAAGGTCGTCAAAAACGGCACGGTGCTGGAGTTCTAAACACGTCGCCTGTGTTGCACGCGCATTTATTCGCTTCGGGGAAATTCCCTGCGGCTTGCGGCGAAAAAATAATATTGACGATCAAGATACCCCGCCGCTTGCGCGTTGTCACACGCGCAAGCATCGAAGTGAATTGCATACTCGAAGCAACTA
>DATGXR010000184.1:0-6887 GCA_035298825.1 Bacteroidota bacterium | reverse complement strand
TTGAGCTCGGCGGGAATGTTCAGCGTTTCAGCCGCTTTCTTTGCCTCAGCGTAAATGGCCGGAATGCTCTGCTGAAGTTTTTTATACATCTGGAATCTGTATTTTGGTGCCGCCATTGGTTGCCGGTCCTTTCCGGGAATAAAAAATAATTTGATGAATGAAGCTCTCCGCCGCAAGCGGCGGGAAATTTACCCCACGCGATTAAAATCCCTTGATCAGTATTTCATCGCCGGCTTTCAGCCCGATGTCCTTGCCCGAGCGCCGGTCATTCACGCGCACAATCACATTCTGATGATTCGGCATATGCGTATCGTCGTAACCGGCGATCGTGCCGATCGTCTGATTCTGCCATGTGATCTCGTCGTCCACAAGGAGCACACCGGAGTCCAACAGTTCGACAAAGGCGAGATAGGCGATCGTCTCGACCTTCGAGCCCGGTGCGGCGCCGGTTTCAGTTGTGCCGATGAGCTCGATGATTGAACCGCGTGCGAAGGCGCGAGAGATCGGCTGGATCAATTCGAGTCCGCGATCGTCGAGCTGTCCGTCGAGGACAACAACCACGCGGCCGCGGATCTCGGTCTTCGCATGAAAAAAAGTTTTGTTTGTGAGCTTGCGCGCGTACGGATCACTCATAGAGTGCTCGCTGTGATGATTTCATGGATTGGTCGAAGTGAAAGCCCATGTAACGCAGGCATGATGATGTGTGTGGCACACACATGCTATTTTGCTTCCTGAACACGTTTGCGTATGAATTCGCACAGCGCTTCTCGCGCCGCATCCGAATGCGCCTTGATGATCGTTTCGGCTGTTTCGGCATCACGGCGTTTCAGCGCTTCGATCAACCGGTCGTGCTCTTCGATCGAGGCTTCGAGATGAGTCAATCCTGCCACATAGATGTAGTTATAGCGCAACAGCTGCTTTCGAAGAATATCGATCAATTGGGAGAGCTTCTCGTTGCCGCAGATCGAATTGAGAATCGAATGAAAGCGCGCGTTCAGATCGAGCAACACTCGAACATCCTTCTTCCTTGTCGTCACGTGTTGTTTCAGCCGCTCGTTGGCCTCGATGAGATTGTCAATCGCGGAATCATCGGCCTCTCTGGCGGCCAGTCCCGCAGCCAGAGCTTCAAGCGCGCTTTTAATGATGTAGATTTCCTCGGCATCTTTTTCAGACAATTCGGCCACCACGGCGCCGCGCCTGGGCGTCACCTTCACGAAGCCTTCACTTTCAAGCTGCAGGAACGCTTCACGCAACGGGGTGCGGCTCACACCGAGCATCATCGAGACATTTTCTTCGGTGAGTCGTTCATTCGGCTTGATTTTTCCCTCGATAATCGCATCGCGTATTGTCGTCACGAGTTTTTCACGAAGCGATTGGATTTCTGCGCGGGCCAGTGTGATGCGTGGTGATCGTAATTGGTGGGAGGTGGACATGGGGGAGAACACTCCTTTTGTATATTGTATACAAAAAACAAGGTCGTTGAATTTCATTCAAAAGTCAAGTCCAATTTTTTCACCCCGACTGACGCTTGCGCAAGGAGGTGTCTCGTAGTGGTGCAGATGAAATCGGACCAACTATTTCAGCAGCTCTTCCGGCATCTTCTCGCCTCTTGTCAGATCCTCATAGGTTTCACGCTCGCGCACCGTATAGAATTTCGTGCCGTCGACCATTACCTCGGGTGCGCGCAGCCGCGCATTATAATTCGAGCTCATCGTGAATCCATAGGCGCCTGTCGACATAATTGCAAGTAGATCGTTCTGCCGGCACTTGTTGATCGTGCGGTTATGAGCGAAAAAATCGCCCGATTCGCAGACCGGTCCCACGATATCGGCAACCATGGTCTCTTCCTTCTTGAGCTCGACGGCGCGGATCTTATGATACGCATCATAGAGGCTCGGACGAATCAGATCATTCATCGCCGCATCGACGATGAGAAAGTTCTTGTTCTTGTGCTTTTTCGTGTAGAGCACCTTCGTCACCAGCACTCCGGCATTGCCCACAAGATAGCGTCCGGGTTCGAAGATGATGCGGCAATCAGTCACATTCAGGATCGCGCTGATCGCTTCGGCCAGATCCTTGGGCGACGCCGGTTTTTCCACTTTATATGGAATGCCGAGGCCCCCTCCCATATCGAAGTGCTCGATGTTGAACCCGGCCTTTTTCAATTCAAGGGCAAGAACTGCCATCTTCGTCGCCGCCTCGACGAACGGTTCGACTTCAACAATCTGCGAGCCGATATGCATATCGAGTCCGACCACGCGCAAATTGGGAAGACTCGCCGCAAGCGCAAACGATTCGAATGCCATCGACTGGTCGATGCCGAATTTGTCTTCGGCCAATCCGGTGGCGATATAGGGATGTGTCTTCGGATCGACATTCGGATTGATGCGGATGCCGACGGGCGCCTTCTTGCCCATTTCACCTGCAATGCGGTCGATTGCGCGCAGCTCGCTTCTGGATTCCGCCTTGAACATCAGGATGTCGTATTGGAGCGCAAAGCGGATCTCTTCTTCCGTTTTGCCGACACCCGTGAAGATGATCTTGCTCGGATGTGCTCCGGCCTTCAGCGCCCGATAAATCTCGCCGCCCGAATTGCAGTCGATGCCCGCTCCGGCTTTCGCAAACAGCGAGACAACGGCAAGATTCGAATTGGCCTTCATCGCAAAACAGACAAGATGGTCGACCGAGGCGAATGCGGTGTCGAATTCATGATAGGCGTCAAGGAGCGTCTTCTTGCTGTAGACATAGACCGGAGATCCGACTTTGTTGACGATGTCGGCCAGGCGCACGCCTTCACAATACATTTCTTTGTTGCGATAGCGAAAATGATGACTCATGGTGCTTGGTGGCTTTCGATTGTGACGTTGATGAAAACAAACACTGCAGAGAGAAACAAACAGGTTCGTCCCTGTGTCATTAAAATAAATTATTATTTCATCGAGATGCAAACATATAACCGTGTGAGCGCTGGAGAGTGTGTGGTCATCGATGTGGTGTTTTTTTTATACAGGGGGCCGAAAGCATTCATCAGGAGGTGATTCAGGCGGAGACGGCGCGCACAAGCGCGGCCAGCTCGTGCTGCGCGCTCAGGGTCTTGTCCTTCGCATACCATGTGTGAAGCGCGGTGAGCATCGCTTCTTTCGACCAGCCGGGGATGCTCTTGTACTCGGCCACGAGCGCCAGAGCGGGCACCGGACGCGGTCCCCACACGCCCAGCACGCGGTTGCTTCCGGGTTCGAGCATGATCACAATCGGAATCGAGCGCGTGCCATCGGTGAGGAAGCGGTCCATCACACTCGGATTTTTTTCCCTCAAGATCACGCGCATCGTCACACACGCAGAGGCCGCGGCCGCCTTCGCGATCATCGGCACGGTCTGCGCCGCGTCGCCGCACCAACCTTCGCTCAAGACAAGCCAGGTCTGCGCCTGCTTCAGAGCGCCGAGGGCGCGTGTGAGCTTGCCCGTGAGTTCGATCGTCTGATCGAGCCGGTTCATCCGACGCACATTGAGTTTCGTATCTTCGAGCTGATTTGCTGTCGGTTCGCCGCTTGTCGTTTTGCCTTCGGCCAGGAGCCGATCGATCAGTGCGCGATACTCTTCATACGTCATCGCGTCGACAAGCGGCACATCCAGCACCGAGGTCATCCCTTGATCCACTCTTCGGCAATTTGCACGGCGTTTGTGGCCGCGCCCTTGCGCAAATTATCGGCCACGATCCACAGATTGAGCCCGTTGGCCACCGAGGCATCGCGCCTCACGCGCCCGACGAATGTGTCGTCCTTGTCGTGCGCATAGATGGGCATCGGATAAGATTTCGAAGCCGGGTCGTTCTGGAGCGTGATGCCCTTGGCGCCGCTCAAAATGTCGATAACGTCTTTGAGCTCGAAGGGACGCTCGAATTCAACATTGACCGATTCCGAATGTCCGCCGACAGTCGGCACGCGCACGCAGGTGGCCGAGACCGAGATCGAATCGTCGCCCATGATCTTCTGCGTCTCGCTGATCATCTTATGCTCTTCCTTCGTGTAGCCGTCGTCGGTGAATTCATCGATGTGCGGCAGACAGTTGAAGAGAATCTGATACGGAAATTTCTGGAAGGCCGGTGCCTCGTTCTTCAGCTCGCTCATCAACTGATCGTATCCGCGCTGGCCTGCGCCGGTGACGGACTGATAGGTCGAGACGACGACGCGCTTGATCTTGTAACGGTCATGCAGCGGCTTGAGTGCGACAACCATCTGAATCGTGGAGCAGTTCGGATTGGCGATGATGCCGTTGTGTTTGAAGATCATCTCGCGGTTCACTTCCGGCACCACAAGCGGCACGTCCTTGTCCATGCGGAAGGCGCTCGAATTGTCGATCACCAGCGTGCCGTAGCGCGCGGCTATTGGGCTGAATTCGCGGCTCACGGACGCGCCGGCTGAAAACAGCGCGATCGGCGCTTTCACACGGCCGAGTGTTTCATCGGACAACAGTTCAACCGGCACGCTGGCGCCCTTGAACGTAACGCATTTTCCGACCGAGCGCTCGCTTGCAAGCGGGATTAATCGGGCCACGGGGAACTGGCGCTCCTCGAGCACCTGGATCATTTTTCTGCCGACCATGCCTGTGGCGCCGGCGACAATCACATCGTAGGTTTTCATTGTGGTTCTTGGCTCCTTATTCAAAGATTTCGGTGAGTGCGGTTGCCTGAGCAAAGAGTTCGGCGTGGAGCCTTCGCACCACTTCATCAACCGAGTCTTCATCGACAACAAAGCTGAAATTGATTTCCGATGCGCCCTGCGAAATCATGTTGATGTTGATCTCGCTGATTGCCCCGAGCACGCGCGCGGCCACGCCGGGACAGTTGCGCAGATTGTCTCCCACCACGCAGATGATCGCTTTCTTTTCCGCGACCGTGACTGTCGAAAACGTCCGCAGCTCGCGCGCGATGTGCACGAGATTCGTCGAATCGTCCACCGTGACAGAGATGCTCACTTCGCTCGTGGCGACCGTATGGACGATCGTCTGGTATTTGTCGAACACCTTGAAGACGTGTTCAAGGAATCCGTGCGCAAGAAACATCCGGCTCGAGACGATGCTGATGAGCGTGATGCCTTCCTTATACGCGATCGATTTCACGAAGCAGCGTTTCTCGGCCTTCGGCTTCGTCACGATCAATGTGCCGGTCGACGCCGGACGCTTTGAATTCAGCACGCGTACCGGAATATTTTTTTTCACCGCCGGCATGATCGTGTCCGGATGCAGCACGCGCGCTCCGAAGTACGCAAGCTCCGAGGCTTCGGAGAAGGACATCACCTTGATCTTCTTTGCGTCTTTGACAAGACTCGGATCGGCCGTCAAAATGCCGTCGACATCGGTCCAGATCTGTATTTCATGCGCGCCGATCAGGGAGCCGATGATGGCGGCCGAGTAATCCGAGCCGCCGCGGCCGATCGTGGTCGTGATGCCGGCATCGGTCGCGCCGATGAAGCCCTGTGTTACAACGACATGTCCTGTGGTGACCTTGGGGAGCACGAAATTCCGAAGCTTGAATTCCGTGGCATCGAACTGCACGACGGCTTTCGTAAACTGATCGTCCGTGATGACGATTTTCCGCGCGTCGATCCAGACGGATTTGAGTCCGATCTTTTCGAGGTAGTGGTGAAGAATGAATGTCGAGAGGCGCTCTCCGTAGGCGGCAAACGCATCGATCGAACGCGGGGTGAGCTCGCCCAGCACGGCCACACCGTTGACCAGCGCGGCCAGTTCTTCGGCGCAGGCGGCCAGATGTTTGTTCAGATTTTTCTGCAGATCGCCTTCAAAGAGATCTTTCACGATCTTTTTGTGGCGGCTCTCGATCATCGCCACATTCTCCAGCGCCTCGTCCTTCTTGCCCTGCTGCGACAGCCGCGCGGTCTTCAGCAGCTGATTGGTGATGCCGGCGCAGGCCGATGCGACAACGACGGGCCTGTTTGAAAAATTTTTCTTGACGATGTCCGCAACATTTGCGATGGCCTTGGCATCTTCAACCGAAGTGCCGCCGAATTTCATGATGATCATAAATGGTGTCCGTTGTCCTTCTGGATATCTGAAGTTAGAGTTTGTACCCGATCGTTCGCAACAGCTGCTTGCGCGCGCGGATATCGTCGTCGGTCTCGACGCCTTTCGACGATACGCCGTCGATCACGCCCAGAATGCCACGTCCCTGATCGGTTTCGGCGACAACGACTTCGACAGGATTCGATGTGGCGCAGAAAATGCGGCAGACTTCGGGAAGATTTTTCACGACATTCAGGATATTGATCGGAAATCCCTTTTCTATAAATAAAATAAATGAATGGCCGCATGCAAGAGCCATTGCATTCTTTTTTGCACATTCGATCAATGATTCGTCGTTGCCCGAATAGCGCACCAAGGCCGGTCCCGACGCCTCGCAAAAAGCGAGTCCGAACTGGATAGCCGAATTCGTCTGCACGATCGCTTCATGCATATCCTCAACGGTCTTGATGAAATGCGACTGGCCCAGGATGAAGTTTGTCGCTTCGGCCTTATCGATCCTGACTGTGGTAAGTTCCATCGGTCAATCTCCATTTGTTTTTTTATAATGGCGCATGCTGAAAAAAAAGAATTCTTCTCAGGCTCGTTTTTCACACTCTGCGCTGTTGCGCTCAAAAAAAATGCCGCCCGGCGACATGCCCTGAATCGATGCGTCATGCGTCGCAAGCTCGAGGCGTTTTTCTGCAAGGCATGCGAACGTCTGATCGATCTCGATGCCCACGTAATGCCGGCCCAGCTTTTTTGCCGCCACCGATGACGTCCCCGATCCCGCAAAGGGATCGAAGATCACATCTCCCGGATTCGAACTTGCAAGAATGATCTTGGCCAAGAGCTTTTCGGGCTTCTGTGTG
>DATGXR010000183.1:0-2210 GCA_035298825.1 Bacteroidota bacterium | reverse complement strand
GCCCGAACGCGTGACGGTGCATTGGATCGTCCCAAATTGAAAGGGCAGGGCGGCGCTGAGTCCGCTGTGTGAAAGCGCGGGAATCTCGAACGGCGAAGGGGAGTGAAACAGGGCGATGTGCGGCTGCACACATGCCGCGAGCGCAGCCGGATTCACCTGTGTGAAATCGGCGCCGGCCGACGCGCAGCCAGCGCGGCCTCTGCCGATGCAGGAGGGAGGCTGTGCGAGACGCTCGAACGCCGCCTCGCCCTCAGGCGCGCCCGAACCAAGCACAAAAAAGAAGAGCGTGACCCGTGTGAGCCTCTTGAATGATGAAAAGGAAGTTTTTATATTGCGGTGATATTTCACCTTATGTCTTGAAAGGATCCGTATGCGATCGATCGCAGTCGTTGTCATCATTGCCGCCCTCCTCTCCATCCCTTACACTGTCTCTGCACAGATCGATTGTCAGGTTACGGTGAATATGGATAAGATCCAGGGAACGAACAAAGAATACCTTCAGAATTTCGCACAGGATATTCAGACCTACATCTCGTCGAACAAATGGGCCGCCGATGATTATGACGGCGAGAAAATCAAATGCACGCTGAATATCTTCTTCCTCTCTCAGACAGGTGATAACAGTTATTCGGCCCAGATCTTCCTCGGCAGCCAGCGCCCCATCTACAAGGACCCTTCGGCGAAATTCACCGCGATGGTGCGCATCGTGGACGATCGCTGGGAATTCGCATACAGCAAAGACCGCCCCTTGTACCGCAACGAACAGCAGTTCGACGCACTGACTGATTTCATCGACTTTTATATGTACCTTGTCGTCGGATTCGATTACGATTCATACGAACCGTCAGGCGGCACAAAATATTTCCAGAAAGCATTTGTCTTCTGCAATCAGGCGTCATCGAGCGCCAAGGGCTGGGACCGGAATCCGTCAGGCTACAGCCGGCTCGGACTTGTGGAGGACCTGTTGAATCCGAAATATCAGCCGTTCCGCGAAGGATTCTATCTTTATCACTACAAAGGACTCGACTGGTTCGCAAAAAAACCCGCAGAGGCCTACAAGAATATTATATCGGTTCTCCAAAACATCGCGGAGCAGAAAAAGAGCGGAAATCCCCGCGCATTGATCTTCAAGAACTTCTTCGATGCGAAGTTTATGGAGCTCGCCGATATTTTCAAGAATTACGAATCGTCAAAGAGCGTGTATTCGCTGCTGATCAGCATCGATCAGGCCCATCAATCGACGTACGAGGAGGCTGCAAGAAAAGCAAAATAGCATTTGTCATCAGAGTACGGGATTGTGCTGTCAGAGGCAAGTTAGAATGTGTTAATAGAAAAGGCATGCCGCGAAAAAAAACGCGGATATGCCTTTTTTATTTGGCCATTGCTTTTTTGGGAAATAACTCGGACATTTGTAGAATTCTTATACATTTTTTAGCTTTTCCCCTGACCCTTCCTACTACAGACGAGGACCTATAATGTCGTTGAAATTCATGTCGGCCGAGGAGGCCGCAAGCCATATCTACCACGGTGATACCGTGGGTTTCTCAGGATTTACCCCCGCGGGCGCCGCCAAGGCTATCCCGAAGGCGATCGCGGCGAGAGCCGCGGCACATCACGCAGAAGGCAAACCTTTTAAGATCGGTGTCATCACAGGCGCATCCACGGGCGATTCGCTCGACGGGGCGCTCGCCCGTGCCGAAGCAGTCTCGTTCCGCACGCCGTACCAGTCGAATAACGACATGCGCAAGCTGATCAACAGCGGCAAGGCCGAATTTTTCGACATGCATTTGTCGCAGGTCGCTCCGAACATCCGTTTCGGATTTTTCGGGCGAGTCCATTGCGCGATTATCGAAGCCTGCGATGTGAGCGAGAACGGCGAGATCGTGCTGACGTCGTCTGTCGGCAATACCCCCACGTTCTGCCAGGTGGCGGATAAAATTTTCATTGAACTCAACAAGAACCATCCGAAGGCGCTGCGCGGCATGCACGATATTTACGAGCCGATGGATCCGCCGAAGCGACGCAAGATCCCCGTGTATACTCCGTCGGATCGCGTCGGAACGGAAGTGGTGAAAGTTGATCCCTCGAAGATCTTCGGCGTTGTCGAGACGGATCTTCCGGATGAAGTCGGAGGATTCACACCAAGCGATGATATCACCGACCGCATCGGCGAAAACGTTGCCGCGTTCCTTGCGCGCGAATTGAGAGAC
>DATGXR010000182.1:0-2304 GCA_035298825.1 Bacteroidota bacterium | reverse complement strand
CATCTATCGCGGCGCCGATGGCAGTTTCGAGTTATATGAGGATGAAGGCGACACGTATCACTACGAACAGGGTGCATATTCGCTTATCAGCCTGAAGTGGAATGAAACACAACACACACTCTCAATCGGCGATCGCCGTGGAGCATATCCCGGCATGCCGAAAGAACGTGTGTTTCGCATTGTTGCAGCAGGAGTGAATAAAGGAAATGGGAGTGATGTCACAGTCCAAACGGATCGAGTGATTACCTATCGCGGAAAAAAATTGGTTGTGTCGCTGCCGAATTGAATCGTAGTCAGTGA
The DNA here is from genome assembly GCA_035298825.1 of Bacteroidota bacterium. Lineage (GTDB taxonomy): Bacteria > Bacteroidota > Ignavibacteria > UBA10030 > UBA8401 > CAISDA01. The sequence continues at coordinate 2,004 of DATGXR010000182.1, read as the reverse complement.
ACGTGTGCGAACGCTTATGCCGTGTCCATCTCGGCTATTGCGTGATCTGGAATGTGGTCTGATATGTTATCTGGCAGATGATCCGTGCTGACTCGTTTGTCTTTCATACTAAGGAACCTTATGAAAAAAATACTCTGTGTCGCACTCTTCATCATCCCCGTGTTGCTTGATGCGCAGACGGCGAAAATAAAAATCGATGTGACAAGAACCGTGGGAGCGATCGATCCGAAGATCTACGGAGTATTTATGGAGCCCATCCGTTTAAGCGGAGTCATGGGCATTCCCGACACTGTGAATTTTAATACGCTCTACGGTACGCTCTACGATCCGTCGTCCCGGCTTGCCGATCAAAACGGATTCAGGAAAGATTATATCGAGGCGATGAAGGAGTTGAACGTCACGAACATGCGCTGGCCCGGCGGCAATTATGTGATGGGGTACAACTGGCAGGACGGCATCGGGCCAAAGAACAAGCGTCCCGTGCGCATCAATCTTGCATGGGGCGGAGAAGATAACAATCACGTGGGCACCGACGAATGGATCGCATTAAATAAAGCGATCGGCAGCGAAAATGTCGTGTGCGTCAATCTCGGTCTCGGCGATATCCAAAATGCATGCGCCTGGGTTGAATACTGCAATTACAAAAAAGGCACATACTATTCGGATCTGCGCGCGGCAAACGGACATCCGGAACCGTACAACATCAGGATCTGGGATCTTGGCAATGAAGTTGACGGCGCGCCGTGGGAATTGGGCCACAAAGAGGCCGATGAGTATGTGAAGATCGGCAGAGAAGCCGCCAAAGCAATGAAGTCCGTCGACAAGTCCATACGGCTTGTCGGATCGGGTTCGTCGTACATCGAGCCGACGGGTCAATGGGTCGAGTGGAACAGAAAGGTCCTGACGGGGCTCGGCGATATGATCGATTATCTGTCGATCCACCGGTACTGGGAGGACTCACCCGATTATTATACGTTCATGGGACAAAGCGCCATGGATTTTGAGGAAAAAATCCGCGTCACGGCAGATGAAATCGACGCGGTTCGATCGATGAAGGGATTCAAGAATCCGATTTATATTTCAGTGGACGAGTGGGGGACGTTTGGTAATACTATGTTATCGGTGCTTCCCATTGCGCAATGCCTGAATTCATTTATTCGGCATGCAGACATCGTCAAGATGACTAACTTTACAATGATGACATCGCTGCTAGGCACCGACAAGGCGAACACGACATATAAGACACCGTTATTCAACATGTTTAAATTGGTTTCGAACAATTGCCGGGGCGCATCGATCGACACCTATGTGGCATGCGATACGTTCAATACTGATAAGTATAAAGGAATTCCCTTCCTCGATGTCACCTCCACGTATTCAAAAGAAACACACACGGTGTACATCAACGTCGTGAACAGACACAAGGACAAAGCGATCAGCGCCGAGATCGTCAGCAGCGCAGGCGACTTCTCGGGAACGGCGCAGGCGCAGGTGATCACAAGCGAATCGCTGACCGAGCCGTTTACAATCAAAAAGCAGGACCGGTATCGCCCGGCCATGAAAGAAATTAAACCCGAAAAAAACAAAGTGACGTACGCCTTCCCGGCGCATTCATTCACGCAAATCAAAGTCGCAGTGAACGTGAGTGAATAAAAACAGGAACCGCCTCGCGTGAGAAAATAATGATCCGGCGATACGAGCGTATGTGTCATTTACAGTACCCTTACAATAAAAACAAACAACTCTCGAGATGACGATGAAACGAACGATACTGCTGTGTGCTCTTTTTCTGTTGGCGGGCTGGTGCGCGAACGCGCAGGATCTGATCACACAGGCTCCGCAAGGATTTGACAGCGTGCGCACGGAAATCCCGCACGGGAAGATCGACTCTGTCTTGTATAATTCAACCACCGTGGGCGTGAAGCGGACCGCACTCATCTACACGCCGCCCGGATACTCGCAAGCGAAGAAATATCCCGTGCTGTATTTGCTGCACGGAATCGG
>DATGXR010000181.1:0-5245 GCA_035298825.1 Bacteroidota bacterium | reverse complement strand
CCTTCGGACGCGAAATACAAAAAACTCCTGGCCTGCGCCAAGCACTACGCCGTGCACTCGGGTCCGGAATGGAGCCGCCATTCGCTCAATCTCAACAATGTCGCTCCGCGCGATTTGTGGGAAACCTATTTGCCGGCGTTCAAGGCTCTGGTGCAGGAAGCCGATGTGCGCGAGGTGATGTGCGCCTACCAGCGATTGGATGATGAGCCATGCTGCGGCAACAGCCGCCTGCTGCAAAAAATTCTGCGTGAGACCTGGGGATTCAAATATCTTGTCGTCTCGGATTGCGGCGCGATTGCCGATTTTTATACGAGCCATAAAGTTTCTTCCGACGGTGTGCATGCCGCCTCGAAGGGCGTACTGGCCGGCACCGATGTGGAATGCCAATGGATCGATCACAATTACAAACAACTTCCTCAGGCGGTTGAAAAAGGATTGATCACTGAAAAAGAAATTGATTCGCATTTGATGCGCGTGCTCACCGGCCGGTTCGATCTTGGTGAAATGGACGACGATGCAATAGTGCCCTGGGCGAAAATTCCGGTATCGGTGATCAATAACGAGGAGCATCGGGCGCTTGCCCTGAAGATGGCGCGCGAATCGATGACGCTGCTTTTGAATAAAAATAATATCCTTCCGTTACAGAAATCTGCCAAATCGATCGCTGTCATCGGTCCCAATGCCGACGATAAACCCGTCCTGTGGGGAAATTATAACGGTACACCCGTACGGACAATCACGATCCTCGATGGCATTTCGTCGAAACTCTCCGGCCTCGACGATATTCACTCGAAACTCTCTGCTTCCGACGGCATTGCATCCAAACGAAATGTTCTCTATGACAAGGCATGCGATCTTGTCGAGGATAAAGTCACGGAAACCTATTTTTCGCAATGCTCATTCGCGGGGAAACAAGGCTTCAAGGCCACGTTCTGGAACGATACGTCACGCACGGGCACGATCGTCGCAACACAACAGATCGTGGATCCGATAAAAATGACGACAGCCGGACAGCATGAATTTGCGCCCGGTGTGCGGCTCGAAGGATTCTCGGCCAGGTATGAAACCGAATTCACTCCGTTGAAATCCGAAGAGATCGTCTTCAAATTCGGTGCAACGGGACGCTTCGAATTGCTTGTCGATGGAGTGTCGATACAAAAATTTGAAAATTGGAGAACGCTTCCCAGCCGCGTTCCATTCAAGGTTGAAAGCGGGAAGAAATACAACATCGAAATCCGCTTTGCACAGCTGAACGATTGGCAGGCGAATATCGAATTCAATCTGGGCCGTGAAGTGGATGTTGATTTTACGGGTCTCATCAAGAAGCTGCAGGGAACAGACGTCGTCATCTATGTGGGCGGTCTCTCGACGATGCTTGAAGGCGAAGAGATGCCCGTGTCGTATCCCGGATTCAAGGGCGGTGACCGCACGGATATCGAGCTTCCTTACGTGCAGCGAAATTGTCTCAAGGCGCTCAAACAGGCAGGCAAGAAAGTCATCTTCGTCAACTGCTCGGGCTCGGCCCTCGGCCTTGTGCCCGAGACGGAATCGTGCGACGCGATTCTCCAGGCATGGTATGCGGGCGAGTCCGGCGGTCAGGCCGTGGCCGATGTGCTCTTTGGCGATTATAATCCCGCGGGCAAGCTGCCTGTGACGTTTTATAAGAACATCAGCCAGGTGGGAGATTTTGAGGATTATTCGATGAAGGGCCGCACATACCGCTATATGTCCGATCCGCTCTTTCCGTTTGGCTTCGGATTGAGCTATACGACATTCACCGTGGGCAACGCCCGGCTCAGCAAACGCGAACTCTCAAAAACAGAAAGTGTCGATGTGACGATTCCCGTAACGAACACCGGCAAACGCGACGGTACAGAAATCGTGCAGGTCTACATCCGCAGGGTCAACGACACAGGCGGTCCGTTGAAAACGCTGCGCGGCTTCCAGCGTCTGGAAGTGGGATCGGGCAAGACCGCTCAGGCCGTGATCACGCTGCCTTCGTCCGCATTCGAATTCTACGACAAGACGATCGGATCGATGGCAGTCGCGTCCGGCGACTATGAGATCTTCTACGGCACGAGTTCGGATGCGAAGGATCTCAAATCAGTGACTGTAAGCATGAAATAACCATGCGACACGCATATGCGCGCTCGCATACTATCGAGGCAATGCAAAAATCAATCTATGGCAGGATCGGATGAAAAAAATTTTTTTGATGTTATTTGTCGCGCTCGTGATACAGGAACTCGCCTGCGCTCAATCGATGACGACGCTGTGGTTCAATCGACCGGCGGATTATTTTGAAGAAACGCTCGTGCTTGGAAACGGGAAAACCGGCGCTTCGGTCTTTGGAGGCGTTCAATCGGACCGCATCTATCTTAATGATGCGACGCTCTGGGCCGGTGAGCCCGTCGATCGGTCGATAAAGACCGATGCCGCGACGCACATCAAGGAAATTCGTGACGCGCTTGCCCGTGAAGACTACAAGTCGGCTGAGAAATTAAATAAACACATTCAGGGCAAGTTTACAGAATCATTCGCGCCGCTTGGCACACTGGGGATTGAATTCGATCACCCGGCGGGAACCCCTGCGCACTACTACCGCGGGCTGGATATCGGCAATGCTGTTGCCACTGTCTCCTATGATATAAATGGAGTGCTCTATACGCGCGAATATTTTGTGTCCTATCCCGATCGGGTGTTCGTTATTCATCTCGGATGCAGTCGGCCGGGTGCGTTAACATTCAGCGTGAAATTTCAAAGTGAATTGCGCTATCACACTGCTGCCGGCAAAGATCGCACGCTCAGGATCGACGGCTACGCGCCCTGTCATGCCGAACCCAGTTATCGGGGCGAGATGCCGAATGCGATCGTCTTCGATAAAAATCGCGGAACGCGGTTTTCAACATATGTCAATGTGAATCACGACGGCGGACGGCTTATCGCATCGGACAGCACGCTCACACTCAGTGATGCAACTGAAGCGACGATTTACGTTTCAATCGCGACGAGTTTCAACGGGTTTGATAAAAATCCGGCAACACAGGGACTCGACAATCGGGCACTTGCGAACAATCAGCTCACGTCGGCATTTACGAAAAACTTCAAGACGCTCAAAGAAAGACACATACAGGATTACCAGGCGTTATTTAATCGTGTCGGCTTCACACTCGAATCGGGCGCCGTGCCTGATCTGCCGATTGATGAGCGGTTGAAACGACACACGCAGGGCACGGATGACAAGAACCTCGAAGTGTTGTATTTTCAGTACGGACGCTATTTGATGATCTCGAGTTCCAGAACGAACGGCGTCCCTGCGAATCTGCAGGGCATTTGGAATCCGTATATACGTCCGCCCTGGAGCTGCAACTATACGATGAATATCAACGCAGAAGAAAATTATTGGCTTGTCGAAAGCGCGAATCTTTCTGAAATGCACATGCCGTTCTTATCCTTCATCGGCAATCTTGCAGAAACCGGAAAAATCACCGCGAAAAAATTTTATGGCGTTGACAAAGGCTGGGCCGCCGGCCACAACTCGGACATCTGGGCCACGAGCAATCCGGTGGGCGATTTTGGAACCGGCGATCCGGTGTGGGCATGCTGGAATATGGGCGGCACCTGGGCTGTGACGCATCTGTGGGAGCATTATCTCTTCACCGGCGATATGGATTTTTTGCGTCATCATGCCTACCCGTTGATGAAAGGAGCGGCGGAGTTTTGTCTTGCCTGGCTTGTGAAAGACGCACACGGCAACCTGGTTACGTCGCCTTCGACATCGCCTGAGAATATGTTTCTCACGCCCGATGGATTTAAAGGAGCAACGCTCTACGGCTCGACAGCGGATCTGGCGATGATCCGGGAATGCTTCAATCAAACCATCCGGGCATCGCGCGTGCTCAATACGGATGCCGGATTGCGAGACAGTCTTGAACGCGCCGTTGCGAAGCTCTATCCCTATCAGATCGGCAAGAAGGGAAATCTGCAGGAGTGGTACTATGATTGGGAGGATGTGGAGCCGCAGCATCGTCATCAATCGCATTTATTCGGACTCTATCCGGGCCACCAAATCACGCCCGCGAAAACACCGGAGCTTGCCAAGGCCTGCCGCACAACGCTCGAGATCAAAGGCGACAAGACCACAGGATGGTCGAAGGGATGGCGCATCAATCTGTGGGCAAGACTCCTGGACGGCAATCGCGCATATAAGCTGTTCAGGGAATTATTGACCTATGTCGAACCCGATGGCGCACGGAAAACCAATTACGGCGGCGGAGGCGGCACGTATCCGAATTTGTTTGACGCGCATCCGCCGTTTCAAATCGACGGAAATTTCGGCGGCTCTGCCGGCGTGATCGAAATGCTGCTGCAGTCGAGCGAAGACGAAATTGATCTCTTGCCGGCGCTGCCCGATGTGTGGAAGTCGGGATCGATCCATGGAATCTGCGCCCGGGGCGGTTTCGAACTCTCAATGAAATGGACAAACGGATCGCTTACGCGCGCCGAAGTGCGTTCGAAGGCGGGAAATATGTGCCGTGTGCGCTACAAAGATAAAACGCTGACATTCGCCACGCAAAAAGGAAAAACATATTCACTGAATTCAGCATTGGAAATCCAGAAGTGATTCGGACTATTGCACATGTCAGGCTGCTCTGCCGGCAGCACACAGACCGCCGTACTACTCTGTCTGCCCTTCGGGCAGCACGCAGATCACCGCACATCTCTGTCTGTCCTGCTGGGGGAGCAGGCAGACGAGTTGATCACATTCATCGCCATCAAACACAAGAAGCGCGTATGCGACACATATGCCTGATCCTGTTTTTATTGTTCGCACAAGCGAGTATGAGTTCCGCTCAGGAAATCATCTCTCCCAACAAGAATATTAAAGTCGTACTCGTCACGAAAGCAGCATCCGATACTGCGCGCTACGGCCAGCCGTACTTCAGCGTTCGATACAAGTCGGGCGCGAAGTACATCGAAGTTCTGCCCAATTCTCCATTGGGCATCATTCGAAGTGACCAGGCCTTCAGCGACAATCTTCGACTGATACGGGCATCGAAACCAGCGGCCATCCGCGAACGATACACCATGGTGAGCGGAAAGCGAGCCGTGTGCAGTAACGACGGAACAGAACGAGTGCTCAGATATGAAAATTCCAATCATCAGGAATTGGATCTTATCATGAGAGTGTATGATAACGGCATTGCATTTTCATACCGCTTCCCCGCGCACTCCGATTCTGTCG
>DATGXR010000180.1:0-3063 GCA_035298825.1 Bacteroidota bacterium | reverse complement strand
CCACCACGCGTCGAATCCCTTTGAGAATAATTTTTCGTTGATCTGTTTCCAATACAATTTCCGTGCATCGGCGCTGTAGGGATCGTAAAACGTGGACACATATCCCGGTCCGACCCAGTCCTTCTGTCCTTTTTCAACGTTTCGTTTATACAGCCACCCGTTCGCATCAAATTCGTTGTAATGTTTCGTGCCCACATAAAACTTTGGCCACACCGAAATCATGATATTGGCATGCAGGTCGTTATGCAATTCCTTGACCATGCCTGCCGCATCCGGAAAGCGCGACGAGTCAAAATCGTGGCTGCCCCAGTCATCTTCCTTCCAGTAGAACCAATCCTGCACGATATTATCGAGAGGAATGTTCCGCTTGCGGTATTCCTTCACGGTCGAGAGGATTTCATCCTGCGATTTATATCGCTGGCGGCATTGCCAGAATCCCATCGCCCATTTCGGCATCATCGGCGCTTTTCCGGTGATCGTCCGATATCCCTGCACGACCTGGTCGAGTGTTGCGCCATGTACGAAATAATAATCGATCTGATCGGCGACCTCGGAATACAGGGAGATCGTATTTTTCTTCAGGTCTTTTTCAGGAGTAAGATATCTCACGCCGATGTAGCCGCCGTCATGAATCCATTCGATTTTGATTTTATGCCGGCTGCCCGATTTCATCGCGACCTTGAAGATATGCTCCCAGGGATTCCAATTCTGCCTCCATGAATCGACCATGAGTTTGCCATCGATCCAAAATTTCGCATACGAAGAGCTGTAGAAGCGGATCTTGAACAAACCTGTTTCAGGCGCTTCAATTTCTCCGGTCCATCGCACCGCCTTCACATTCGTCTTGAATCCCTCGGGGAATGTGTCGCAGATATCCCTGAATTCGTATTCGATTCTTCGCTCGGAACGTGACGCATACAGCGAGTCGAAATTTGCATCGCGATAATAGTCCGCCGTCAGTCCCGCTGTCTTGCCGTCCTTCCCGAACATTGTCAGCGCGGAGAGCGATTGATAGTCGCGGATATCACCGAACTTTGTGCGCGAATTATTGTCCCACAGAATGCCGTAGTTCCGGCTCGAGACAAGAAACGGAATCACATCAACGATGTTATACTGCCACAGATCGACGTCGTGCCCCTTGTAGTTCCAATAATCATTTTGATGCGCGCCCAATCCGTAAAAAGCCTCATCGTCTGGCGAATTGAATATTTGTCGGATGTGACGTGTCTGTTCGCCCATCACATCGGCAGCCGGCATTGTCTTGCCGCCCGACTGCGGCTCCTGCAACAGGGGCTTGCCCTGAGCATCGAAAAATGCGACGGCGCCGGTTTTCGCATTCACCCGGACACGAACGTTGGCAGTCGCGATTTCAACCTGATCGCCGTTCTCTTTCACCGTCCACGGGATGACCTGCCAGTCGGTCTTGTTGACCATGAGACTCGGCCGTGTTGAGAATGAATTTTCGGGGGACGCGACGACGCGGATAATATCGTCCGTACAGATCTGGATCTTCAATCGCTGCACATCCGATCCGGCATGTTTTGGAATTTCAAACAGTACGCCGTCGGATTGTTTCTCGTATGCGTGCAGCATACTGCTGCTCAGGATCACGGTCCACACTAAAATCCATTTCTGCCAACAAGGTGTCTTCATAGGAGAGTTATATTTAACATCATGAATATGCTCAACATTTTCTATGTAGCAGGCAGGAAGGATCGGCAGCATTGATGCGCCAACCAACCCTTCCTGCGCTTAAGACTTCACGAGGCGAACACTTACCGCGTGCCTGTGCTGCCGATATTGACCTTATAGACGTTCCAATCCTGAGCCGGATTTGCAAGCGGATCGTTCGTGATCATATACAGGTAATTCCCCATGCCCCAGTTCATATGCTTGATGCTCGAAGGAAGGATTCCCTTATAGAACAAATCAAGTGATGCAGGCAGCGAGGAGATGTCGGCCACAAGCAGCGGATCCGGTGAATCGGTTCCGATAAACATTTTTCCGTCTGTGGAGAATGTCAGGCTCTTCACCGTCCGAGCTGAAAAACTCGTCGAATCGAATGCAGCGACAAGTTCCGCAGCACCAAGAACTCCACCCGGGGAAATCGAATGCCGCCAGATTTTCGTCGGCTTGTTCGTGGCGCGTCCGGCCACATAGAGATACCCATTGAAGACGCGCACGGCCGCGATATCTTCGGCCGGGTGCAATCCGGATTTTGTCACAGATGCAAAGCCCGGTTTCGCGATCTGCAGGTCAGCCGTGATGGCGCCTCCGGCGTAGAAATATCCCGAGGTGTCAAAATCTCCGCACCGCATCTGGGGCGCCAGTGTTTTATACTGCGAGACGACACCGGGCGACGGAGTCACATTCAGATTGATTCCCTGAACATACTTGCTGGTCAAACCGATGAGATACAGATAGCCATCAGGACCGACGCGCGCATCGGTGACGTCGCGCAGGATCGTTCCAACAGTGTCCCTCCTGCCATCGGGATAAATCCTCACCACTTTCTTGCTCGCGGTGAGAACGGCATACAGGTTATCTTTTTTGTCGACCGCGACGACGCTGAGTTGGAGATTACCGACAAAGTTGCCGTATTTTTCCATCACGGGAGTCACAGCATACTGCGTTGCGGATTTGGCGGGAGTGATCGCATTGCCGGGCGCAATCACAATCGTACAGCCGGCTGTCACGAGATTCGGGCGGCGCACTGTGATGCTCGTGCTCGTGTAGCTGATCACATCCGACTTCGTCTGGCCGAAATACACAAAGTTCGAATCCGGATACGCGGCAAAGTTCTGGCCCTGAATCGTAATTGTATTCACACCCGGTGTCGCGCTTGTCGGACTGACCTGCGTGATGACCGGCGTCCCATTCGATACAAGGGGTTTATTGTAGGGCGGCTCTGCAACGTCATATTTGCACCCCGTCATGCCGAACACCAGGATCGCCGCATAGAGGCAGGGCGCAATCACTTGTTGAAATCGTTTCATCATCATTTTCCTTTCACCGTTCACAATGAGAACCGGGCGGTTATACGCTGGACCTTGTTAAACACAC
>DATGXR010000179.1:0-4507 GCA_035298825.1 Bacteroidota bacterium | reverse complement strand
GGGCCCTTCACCTGACGACCGGTGGAGTTACCTGTTTCTGCAACTGCCGCGCCCGTCGGTGCAACATCGACAACCTGCACGTGCGGCACATTGGGTTGCGCAACGGGCCGTGTCTTTTCAACAATTTCGAGCGCAACGGGGATGACGCGCTCGTTGTCTGAGATCGACGGAATCACCTTCGCGAATTTCACAAGATCCGCATCCGCAAGGAATGCGCGGATCTCATCCATCATCTCGCGAGAGAGTTTGAATTGGACGAGCTGATCGAGCACTTCGTCGGTCGTCATCTCGAGCGCCATCACGCCGTAGCGTCCCTCGAAATAGCGGCGCACGATTTCTGTCGCCTCCGAATAGAACGCCTTGATCTCGCCCTTCTGCCACACATGTTTTTCTTCGAGCTCGTGCAGCTGGGCCAGCGCGAGGATGTCCGGCGGGATGGCCGGTTTTTCCTCAACGATGCCGAGTTGTTTTCTCTGCCGCTTCTTCCACAGCCACCAGCCTCCGTACCCCAACGCCGCAAGCAGAAGAACAATGCCCGCATAGAGCAGGATCTCCTGCCACGACAGCGGCACGCTCAGCGGTGGTTTGATGTCCTTGATGGCGATCGTCGTATCAACCGCGATCGGGCGCACTTCGACCGGGATCGGATTGGTCTGCGCCGAATACACTGTCGTATCGTTCGGCGAGCGGTATGCGAGCGTGATTGCGGGAATCATCGACGATCCCGGCTCGTAGCGCGACACGACGATCGTGCGTGTTTCGGTGATCTGGCCGTTCGATTCCGATCGGCGCGCGGCGGTATCGGCCTGGATGATATCGAATCCGCCGCCGAGACTGTCCCTGAACGCGGGCCATTGAATTGAAACACTCGATGGGTGCGTCGCCTGGACTGTCAGATGAATCCAGTCGCCGATCGAGATCGTGCTCGAGTCGGCCGTCGCCGTCACGCCCACCATGGGCTGCGTCTGCGCTTTGGCAGTATGCGGCGCGCATGCGAGCACGACGGACGCGATGAAAATCAAAAAGTATCGTTTGCCTGTTTCGTAATTCATGTGAACGCTATACCAGTCTCTGTTCGCGTAATTTAAAGAAATCAACAAGCGGTTTGATGTACGGCTGATCGATGCGGATCGTGATGCGGTCGACCTTCGTCGAGAGCAGCGTCTTTCTCAGCTTTTCCTCATGCCGCGTCCAATAATCGCCGAGCGCATGCCGCACGAACACATTGTCCGTGTCGATCCATCTCTCGAGTCCGCTTTCCGCATCGCGCATTTTGATCATGCCGACTTTCGGAATCTCGCGCTCGCGCGGATCGTGCAGCGTCACCGCGATCAGGTCGTGTCTGCGGCTCACGATGCGCAGCGCATTTTCATATCCCGTATCGATGAAGTCCGACAGGAGAAACGTGATCGCGCGTTTCTTGATCACGTTGTTGATGTACTGCAGCGCCGACTGGATGTTCGTACCCGAGCCGACGGGTTCGAACGAGATCAGCTCGCGCACGATGCGCAAAATATGCGACTTCCCCTTCTTGGGCGGAATGAACTTCTCGATCCTGTCCGTGAAGAGCACGAGTCCAACCTTGTCGTTGTTGCGGATGGCCGAAAACGCGAGCACCGCGCAGATCTCGGCGGCGATTTCGTTTTTCATCGCGGTGAGCGAGCCGAACTCCTCGGACCGGCTCATGTCCACCGCGAGCATCACGGTGAGCTCGCGTTCCTCTTCGAACACTTTCACGAACGGCCGGTCGTAGCGCGCCGAGACGTTCCAGTCGATCGAGCGGATATCGTCGCCGTACTGGTATTCGCGCACTTCGGAGAATTCCATGCCCCGACCCTTGAAGACCGAGTGGTATTCGCCCGAGAAGACATGGTTGACCATGCCGCGCGTCTTGATCTCGACCTGCCGGACTTTTTTCAATAATTCCTGTGTCGTAAGAGCCATATGATTTTACGGTACTTCGATTTTGTTTAAGATCTCCTGCACGATCGTCTCTGAGGTCACTTCTTCGGCCTCGGCTTCGTAAGTGACGCCGATGCGGTGGCGCATCACATCGAGACTCACTGCGCGAACGTCCTCGGGAATCACATAGCCGCGTCGCTTGATGAAGGCGTAGGCCTTGGCGCCGAGCGCGAGATTGATCGACGCGCGTGGCGAAGCGCCGTAGTGGATGAGCTGCGCGAGTCCGTCGAGTCCGTATTGCTTCGGCGAGCGCGTGGCGAAGACGATATCGAGAATGTAGCGCTCGATCTTCTCATCCATATAGACTTCGTGCACAGCGGCGCGCGCCTTGATGATATCCTTCGCATGCACGACCGACGACACCGTGGGCTGTTCGCGCGCCACGTTCTGTCGCATGATCTGGAGCTCCTCTTCCTTCTGCGGATAATCGATCTTCACCTTGAGCATGAAGCGGTCGACCTGTGCTTCAGGCAGCGGATACGTGCCTTCCTGTTCGATCGGGTTCTGCGTTGCAAGAACGAGAAACGGCTCATCGAGCTTGAACGTCTCCTCGCCGATCGTCACCTGGCGTTCCTGCATCGCTTCAAGCAGCGCGCTTTGGACCTTGGCGGGAGAGCGGTTGATTTCGTCGGCAAGAATGAAGTTGGCGAAGATGGGACCTTTCTTGGTCTGGAACTTCGACTCTTTCTGATTGAAGATCAGCGTGCCGATGAGGTCAGCCGGCAGCAGGTCGGGTGTGAACTGGATGCGCTGGAATTTCGCATCGATCGCGCCGGCCATCGTCTTGACGGCGAGAGTTTTGGCGAGGCCCGGAACGCCTTCAAGAAGAATGTGGCCGTTTGCCAGGAGGCCGATCATCAGACGTTCGGTCATATATTTCTGGCCGATAATGACTTTATTGATCTCCATCATCAGCAAATCGACGAATGCGCTTTCGCGCTGAATTTTCTCGTTGATGGCTTTAATATCGTACTGCATTACTCCTCCGATGAATGATAGGCACGAAGTACACGCAAAAACGGATCGATGGGACCCGTTTTCGGTGTTTCAACTGGTACTATAGACGCCTATAATTTAAAAATGTTCCGAAGAAAAGCAATTTTCACTGTTTCCCCTGTTGAATGATTATTTTTTTTTGTATCATTTCCTTACGGGCTTCATTCATCAAAACTGTCTTTTTATAAAAGGAACCACAGGATGAAAAAATTAATTGTTTTGGCCGGACTCCTTCTCATGATCGGCTGCGGGCCGAAAAAGGTCGACACCGCTCAGCTTGCAAAGGGCAACGATCTGATCGCGGCCGGAAAACTCCAGGAAGGCACCGCCATATTGGATGAAATGGCAAAGCAGAACGCCGACGATCCGACGCTGAAACAGGCGCGCGTTGCCGGACATCTGAAATTCGCCGATTTTTATATGACAAACGATACGCTTCCCCCGAAAGTCAAATATCCTTCGGCCCTGAGGGAATACCGTGCGGTCCTGGCGCTCGATGCCTCGAACGCAGAAGCGCAGAAGGGCGCCGATCTCATCATCAGTATTTACAATCAAATGGGCCGCCCGGTTCCCGCGCAATAACAGCGTCCCATAGCACCGCCATTCAGGAACAATCGATTATCGGTCTTAAAAACGAGATCGTTGGTCGGCCGCGGTTGCGACAAGCTATAATATAGAGTAACAATACCACATCCGTCTGCGGCCGGTCGCACAACAGCCGCAGGCGGAGTGTTCGCTCGACTTGTTGACAATCCCGCCAGGCACATCCCCCTGGCGCTCCACACACCTTCCGGTGCAGACACGCGCGCTGGTGTGTAAGATGCTCGCCACTTGTTTTTTAACATAAAGATAGCTACACTTTGCTCAGGCTTAACTTTGCAATTCCTGCACATTGGAACCATCTTCGGGAAGGAGCAATAGCGCATGAATGTGTTAAGCATCTGGCAGTATCATTCGGTTGTTTGCCTCCCTGTGTTTTCAGTGCTGGCCGTGAACAATCCCTACTGGATTCAATGGTCAATCGGCATTGTCGTGTTGCTCGTGACTGTTGTCGCCATCACATTCCTGTGGAACATACAGCTTCGCAGAACAGTCGCCACACGCACACAACAGCTTGTTGAAAAGCACGCCGCGCAGCTCGCCGAGACGGCCGAAAAAACGCTCGCACAGAAAAAACTCACCACACTGTTTTCAATCGCCGACAAGCTCATCGCCACGCGAACGTTCAACGAAATCGGCGACGCGATCTTTTCGGAACTCAGCGCGTACGATCCCGAGGGAAAACGCGGCGGCAAGCTCTCAGTCTATTACGAAGACCAGGACCTGTTCAAGATCGAATACCTCGAACATCCGCTGGAAGAGATCCCTCCCACGAACGTTTCATGCAAGCTCTGCGAGATCAAATATTTTTCAAAGATCACGATCGACGAGAAGCGGACGTATCTCGTGCCCGACACGCACAGCGAATATGCGCTTTCGATCGATCCGACGCTCGCATCAATCGAGCGCAGCACGCTCATCTTCATCCCGCTCTATTATCAGACGTCGT
>DATGXR010000178.1:0-9161 GCA_035298825.1 Bacteroidota bacterium | reverse complement strand
TGCTGGGAGAGTATTATCTCGTTGCCGCAATGAGACGTCAATTTTGCCGCCAACAATATACGGCTCTTTCGGGTAAATTGCTGTCATATTTTATGGTGATTCATCTATCGTGTTTCACCTGATTCATATAAGACGCCTCGGACATGAATATGTTTATCTTATCTGGAGTTGATTTTCACCGGGAATTATCCTACTATTTCTGGTCGGCAACTGGAGTATTCTTACATACAGATGCTCATTCTCTCCTCCTGTCTTTCGGACCTTCTGTGGCGATGGACCATGGAAAGAAATGAAGGTCCCGGCACATTCATCCCCTTTGCTATTTTCATCAATGAAGCGTTGCACTTTTTTTTAAGGATCAGGTATGAGCTGGGTCTTCGGCGTAATCAGTGCGAGTGTGACACATGATGCTGTATTGCGCTGCAGATCAATTCATCCTCACCCGCTTGGCAGTTATTGGCAGGAAGGCAAATATTTTCTTGCCGCCGGCGGTCTGTCGCAGACCTGCCTGTTGAGTGATTCATGCGCGAATGAAAACGAAATTTCATTTGAAATCACACTCGGATGCGCATTTCGCTCCACCGATTCGGATTTCAGGCAATTGTCGAGGAAGGATTGGAGTGATACTGGCAGGAATAATGGAATGAGCGACACTATCGAAGGACATTGGGTCCGGCTCACTTATTCGGAAAATAAATTCACGATACGCAACGACAGATTGGGACTCCGTTCGTTGTATTGGCTTACAACCCCCTCTGCGATCATCATCAGTTCCCGGCTGGATTGGATATCGAAGTATGCGTGCGGATTAAAAATCGATTTTCCAAATTTGGGATCACGGTGGCTCCTCTTCAATCAATTGACGTATGACTGTCCGATTGAAGGAGTGAAGCGCCTGGGACCCGGAGGAAAACTCGAAATTGCGAATGGTGTGACTCGGTATTCAGATTCTCCCTTTCTCCCGACTCCCGGTCGCAAGTATGAACCCGAGAAGATCGTGGAGCGATTGCGCCGATATGCCACTCCGGCGATGGGAGAAAATCTTTGTGCCAGCCTCGGCCTATCGGGCGGACTGGATTCACGTGTGCTTCTTTCATTGCTCCTGACATCCAATACGCAGAAATTCACGACACATACATTTGGAAATAATGCCGATCCTGATGTATCGATCCCTCAGCGCATCTCCCGTGAATTACGCATCCCCCATGTTGTTTATGACGCGCAAATTCCTTCAGTCTCTGAGGTCATTGCACTGTTTCGTGATTATATCGCCCAGACGAATCTTGTCGAACCCATCTCGACAGTCTTGCGCCTGCGGCATTATCATGGTTTGGATCAGAATTCGCAATTCCTGATTGACGGCGGGTTCGGGGAAGTCGCTCGACGGCAGTATCTGAATCGACTCATGCTCAACGGCGCGAAGGCAATCGAGAACCGGTCGATCGCTGTGATTCGCAACAGTCTCCGAGCGCACAGAGGCGGCATTTTCAATGATGATGTCAATCAGGTCATGCTCGCCGGCGCCGATCGCGAAATCATGCAGATGCTTGAGTCGATGCCTCCCCTTTCAAGTATGAATATCGAAGATTATCTTGACCTCTGGGCTGTCCGCACACGAATCCCGAATTTCAGCAGCGACGAACAGGCACGGATGGATTCAACAATCGTCAATTATATGCCATTCGCCCAGCCCGGCTTTATCGACGATGTTTTTACTATGCCACTGAGATATCGACGAAACGGCGCATTCCTGCGCTCGCTCATCGGCTCTCTCTGCGCGCCGTTGAAGCGATATCCGCTTGTCAAGAATAACACCACCTATCCCTTCATCCTTCCAACGTATGGAGCGTGGATATGGTCGAAGGCGAAAGCCAGATTTGGACATCAGTACCGCGACGAATCGACGCATGTATTTTTACACAGCATCCAGGAATATGTGATGGATGTGCTTCATTCTCAGGACACAAAACAATACGCTCCCTATGATTATCCGATCATTCAAAAGAATGTAACGGAATATTATCGCGGCAATCGCAGCTTATCGAATCAGGTCAATTGGTGGCTCTCGTTTGATCTGTGGAGGCGAAATTTCACATAACAATGACTCACTCAGAGTAAGGGCGCGTCAAAATTCGTATTCAATGCCGACCACAGGCAGCATGCTCCATTGATATTGCGTGTCGGGCGTGTTAGTTGTCGCATTCCAGAAATATCCCGCCACGTTCTTACGATTATACGCATTCCAGATGCTCAGATAAACATCGAGCATGTGACGCTCGGAATAAAATTTCTTGTCCACACGCACGTTCATTGAATGATAGGCGGGATAGCGCTCAGCCATGATGTTCGACTGGTCGATGATGCCAGAACCGGCACCCGCAGAAGCCGCAAGATCGAACGGCGTATACGGCACTCCTCCGGCATACGACCATCGAATTCCATATTCCCATGTGCCTTCCGGTTTATAACCGCCGATCACGCTGAAGATGAACCGGTTGTCGTATATCCGGCTGCGCCACACGCCGAGCCCGTCCCTGTACGTGCAATGCGAAATCGACGCGCTCACAAGGCCGTAGAAATCCTGCGCCATTTTCTTTTGCAGCATGATCTCGGCGCCGCGCGTCTGCGCTCGTCCCGTGCTCTCAAGTTTCGGATGCATCGAGAAGCGCTGATTGAATACCGCCTGATCGACAACCGATAATGTCGGATCGGCAGGATCGATCGGCAACTCGCTGTATTCTTTCACGTAGCCTTCAACCGTGAGGCGCGTGTCGGCCGAGAGATGATATTCGGCTCCGATCCCTGCGTGCAGGACTTTCGGCTGAGGAACGTGTGTGAATTCTCCGCTTGATAAAAGAATGAGCGGCAGCTCCTGATGCACGATGCCCGCATTTGCTTTGAGTGTGAGCACTTCCGATGCGTCGTACGACAACGCGATTCTCGGCTCAGCATACCACGCTGCATTCCGATCGTAGTACGCCCCGCGCACTCCGGCGGAGACAGTCAGTCGCTCAACAGGCATCAGGTTCGCAGTGATGAATACACCGCCCTTCGGCGACGGCATCGTCTTTGAAATGTCATACGACGGATCAACGACTCCAAGCCGATTCACATCACCCAGGCTCGTATAATCGAATGTGCCGTCTTCATATCGCGCTTCCGCGCCGGCTTCGATCCAACTACGCCTGTCGAGCATGATCGTATGCAGCGAACGCAACACCAGACTTCCTTCCGTATTGTCCGTTCTGAGCGCGGAGACTCCCGTCGCGACTTTCGAAAAATCGCCGCGGTATCGCGTAAACGAATACGAAAGCGTCGTCATGGACGTATACGACGCATTCCACATTCCACGCCACGACGCGCCGATTGTATTTTGCAGATTCCTGTTCAGGCCAAAGTACCGCTGGCCCAGGTCTTTGGCGCTCTTCTGCGTGAAATCGATCTGGCTCTGTCCGAAGATATCGATGATTGTGAGTCTCTGTGTCGATGAAAGATCGAGCACCGCCTTTCCCTGCACATCGCCGTACTGCGGAGCGGCGCCTGTGCCGATCGCACCGACAAGCAGATCGAGATAACTCTTGCTCGCCGAAATCATCCACGTTCCGAACGGGAGCGGTCCGTCGCTCTGTGCGCCGAAGCCTGCAAAATTCAAAAAAACTTTCCCATTCAGCTTGTCGGAATTCCCGGAGCGCAGACGCACATCAACCACAGACGACATCCTGTCGCCATATGCCGCCGAAAATCCGCTTGTGAGAAATTCAACATTGTCGATAAAGTCGACATTAAGAATTCCAATCGGTCCTCCTGTCGATCCCTGAACCGGAAAGTGATTGATGTTCGGCACGGGAATGTCGTCGACCATGAATCCGTTTTCCATCGGACTGCCGCCCCGCACCGCGAGGTCGTTCGCATTATCGGCGACGGCCGAGACACTCGGCAACGCCATCAGGATGCGGCTCACGTCATTTGCCGAACCGGGAGAACGACGAATCTCCTGTGCGTTGAATGCCACTGCACTGACCGGTGTGGCATCGGATTGCTGAAAATATCCCGACGAAACAGTCACCCCTTCCGATTCGATCGGCGTCTCCTGCAATTCGATCGTTGTGCCGGTCGACCGGCCCGGCGCGACTTCCACATCGGTGCGCACGAACGACTGATACCCGAGCAATCGGACTTCGAGCGAATACAGTCCCGGCGGCACCGAAGAAATTGTGAAGCGGCCTGAAGCGTCGGTGCCTGCTCCGAATACTGTGCCAGAAACGCGCACGCTCGCTCCCGCGAGGGCTTCTTTTGTGTGACGATCGACGATGACGCCTTTGATGGATCCCGACTGTTGGGCCGCTATAATCCGGGATCCGGTTGCGGCGATAATGATGAACATGATACTCGTTGTGATGAAGCGCATGGTGTCCTCTCTGAATGATTGATGCATCAACATACGCAATCAGGAGGGAGATTTCGCCCGAGACGATAAGGATGGACATATTTTGATGTGCGCGACGATAAGGACGAACGCCGGACGCCGCGTGATCGGCCAAATTGAGCCGGAATGGCCGGTTATCAAATATATGGCGAGAAAGAATTTATCGAAGTATTTTCAATTAATGCGCGCTTTTTCACGGTACATCGATGGCGTCTTGCCTGTGAGACGCTTGAAGGCGGCATTGAAGGCGGTCTTTGAATTGAATCCCGCGTCCTGTGCCAGGGCAAGAATCGTATAGGCGGATTTCGAAGTGTCGGTAAGCAGCCGTTTGGCTTCTTCGACCCTGTACATATTCACGAAATCGAAAAAATTTGAATTGAACCGGCTGTTGATCGTTTGCGAAAGATGATGCGGGGGAATCGAAAGCAACTCGGCAAGAGCCGGAAGGGTCAGCTCGGCATCGAGATAGGGACGATGCTGTTCCATATAACTCGTGATGCGTCCGGCGTATTCGGCCGTGCGCTCGGGTGTGAGCGAGGAGCGCTCGTATTTCTTCTCGATCGCATCGACAGGCGCCTGGATCTCGGCCGGCGAAAATATTTCAGGCTGACGCAGTCCCAAATATCCCAGCGCATAAATGATGATCGACACAATAACCGGGATGCTGACGGTATAGAAGGCAAGTGTGGGAATGCCGATCGCCTGCAAGATGACCATCACGAAGATCAATGCAAACACCGCGATGAACACAATCGTGCCGGTGCTCAGCCATCGCAAATTTATTTTCTCGATGGACGAGGCTGTGTCCCGGATCCGCGCATCGTACGATCGAAGAATTTTCAGGATGAAATAAATGTAGATGAATACATGAATCACCTGCACCATCCCGAGGATCATTCCCATGTGCATCCAGATCGGATTGAATTGCGTGTGGATGTACGCGAGCTTCTCCTCATGACTCAGCATCAAATACGGAATGTTGTATGCCCAGGAAAGAACGAAGGGAATGCCATGCAGCCATTTTTCCTTCCCCAGCACGACTGTGCGATCGGTCAGGATGCGGACATAATAATAATAGAGAGGACCGAACAGGAAGAGGAACGGGAACGATGCGCGGAGGAGAAACGGGAACCGGTCGTAGAGTCCCGTGCGCAGCAAAAAAAAGTGGCAGATGCTGCAGGAAAAGCAGACGAAGAGATATCCCAGTACGCGATTGGCGCGGCGATTGGCACTCCGCATCAGGATCAGAATGATGCCGAGAAAAAATCCCTGGACGATCCCGAAGAGGATCAACAGTGAGATCAGGTCCATCGCCGCTTATTTCCTTCTGGTTAGCGTAGCAAGGGGCATCTAGTTCAGACTTGTGAGATTATCAAGCAGCCAGTCGCGTCGTGCGGCGCTGCATCCTTCCTGCTCCTTCGGGATAAACGCTTCGCAATCGGCGCCACCCTCGGCCTTGACACTGTGTGTGGGAATCTTTTCGCCCTCCATCCAGGATGGCATCACGTCCATACTCTTCCAAAAATCGCAGCGGCCCTGGGTTTCGGATTGCCGGACAAACAACTCGCAGCCGGCGCAACAGTTCTTGTCCTTCTTCTTTGATTCTTCATTACACTGACCCGACATACGAACAGTCCTCTCCTTTGATAAATGGCTGCTCCGACACGCTGAAGCCGGAGCAAAATCAGCACAGTATGGATATGCAATCGATCGAGCCGTCGCGCAGGGGTACAGGATTGTTACCAGCAGAGAAGAGTATGAGGCGGTTGTCACGTTTCGATGTGCTATTATACATACTCTCGACCACTTTTGAAATAACCTTAGCCAGTTTTTGAAAATATTTTTACCTCTCTCTGTAAAGCAAAACTTCTCAATTGTCGAAATTGAAGAAAACTCGCACATTCTCCGTCCGTCGCCATTTTCTAGACGGACAATGATGCAATATATGCGGTCATCTTATGTATCACATCAGGATCGGTCTCATAGGGAAGCACACCGGTGCCCAGGCATACATTTTTCCTCGTCCCGGCCACGGCAAACACCCGATCCGCTTCGGCTAGCACCTCGGGCATATTGCCGCGGCTGATGATTTCGGGATTCATATTGACGCGCACCATCACATCGGGATGCTGTTTCATTATTTCCATGAATGCATGTTGATCCGTCTCCGATGGGCAGATCACATATCCCACTCCGGTCTCAAGCAGCGATTCGAGCACGGGCGCTGTATCGCCTCCGATAATGCATGCTGATTCAACACCCATCGCGTGATTGCAGTCGGCAATGAGCTTCTTCAACGCGGGCAGTTCAACGTCCCTGAACATCTCCGGAGAGATGAGCGGAGGCGTTGCGGCCGATTCAAAAAGTGTGATGCCGAGTCCATGCGCTTTAGCCGCGCGTGCGATCGCGATCTCATGCTCAACCAGATGATGCAGCGCTGCGAGCGTTGCATCGGGATCGACAATGACTTCCATCAAGAGCGTATCAAAGCCGATCAGATTGCTGGCGATCGAGAACGGGCCGCTCAGCGGGATGCGCACATCGGCTTCGGGCAGAAGTAATTTCAGACGCGATGCGGCCTCGATCACCACAGGCAAACGCCCGTCCGTATTCGGATCGAGCGGTTTCAACCGGATGACATCTGCGACGGAGGGACAGGGATGTTCGCGTATCGCCGGGATGCCGAAGCCTTCCGGTTCATCGACGCGAGCGCCGTATGCTTCGGGTTCGAGATTATAGACATCGATGCCGACAACAACCGGCGTGTGACGGTACGTGCGGAAGGCCGTCTCATGCGCTTGTGTCAGCAATTCGGCGCTGCGCGATACCTGCCATGGAGTCTTCCCGATCAGCTTTGCTGCATGTTCATAGACTGCAGGTGTGAAAAGCATCGATACTCATGATTAATAAACGCGTGACAATAAGCTCATTCGTGCATTGGCAGCGGTTTGAATCGAAATTGCGACAGTAAAATGAAGCGGGAAATTTCGAGTAGTATACTAAACTCTTTCATAATTTGCCAATGAATTTATTTCATTCCCTCTATATTCACTCCTCCGTATATTCTCGGATCCGCCAATGAATTTCTTCCATTCCTTCATATATTGTTGGATTGCCAATGAATTTCTTCCATTCCTTCGTATATTGTCAGATCACAGTGGAAGGATTTCGCAGGTATGATTGCACTCTCGAATATTTCAAAACGCTACGGAGAAGTCGTCGCTCTCGATTCGATCTCGCTCGAGATTCCCCGTGGCGAGCTGTTCGGCCTCCTCGGACCGAACGGCGCCGGTAAAACGACGCTCATGAGTCTGCTCGTCGGACACCGCCGACCCGATGCGGGATCGATCGCGATCGACGGCAGGCAGACGGCTCCGGACGATCTCGAGATCAGACGGGCGATCGGATACGTTCCGCAGCAGATCGCACTCTATGACGAACTCAGCGCAGTCGAAAACCTTCACATCTTCGGACGATTTTACGATCTCGGCGGAACGCTGCTGCGCACGCGCGCCGATGATGCGCTCAAGGCTGTCCAGTTGCATGAACGCCGCAAAGACAAGGTCAAGAATTTTTCAGGCGGTATGCAGCGGCGGCTGAACCTTGCGGCGGCGCTTCTGCACGAGCCTCCCATCCTGCTGTGCGATGAGCCGACAGTCGGTGTCGATCCGCAGTCGCGCAATGCCATCTTTGATTTCCTTGAAACACTCCACGCACAGGGGACGACAATCGTCTACACGACACATTACATGGAAGAAGTCGAACGGCTCTGCAATCGCATCGCGATTATCGATCATGGAAGAGTGATCGCGGAGGGCTCGCGCAACGAACTGTTGCGGTTGCTTCCCTATGAAGAAACACTGATGATCAAGAATTCCGGTCGATCGGAAACAGCAGCTGATGAGCTCGGCCGGTTCGGCGCTCTCTCCGCTACCGGAGACACGATTGAATTGAAACCCGTCAAAGGCGCAAAGATGAGCGAAGTGATCGGCGCCTGTGAACAGTCCGGCATTCCGTATTCGGACATCGAATGGAAGAAACCGACACTCGAAGCAGTCTTTCTCCATCTTACAGGAAGGAGCATGCGCGATTGAAAAAATATTTGATCCTTCTTCGCACATATGGTAAAGTGTTTATGGCCGACCGCGTGGCCGTCCTGCTCACATTCATCGTTCCGATCGTCATGATCGGTCTCTTCGGAGCGATCTTTGCCGGAAGCGGCAACGGCGAGTCGGCCGGTATACGCCTTGCCTTCATCAATCAGAGTCCCGCACCCGTGGCCAAACGCATCGAATCGATCCTCGATACGCTCAAAACATTCAGGCTCGTGCGCTCGTTCAAAGACGACCAGGGGCGTGACATCCGTTTCGACACCACATCCATCCAGGACTATGTGAAGCGCGGCAGTGCGCCGGCAGCGCTCGTCATCCCGGCGGATGCCTACACCGATACATCCATCGGCTTTCGGATCAGATTTTATTACGATCCGCGCAACGAGATCGAAATGCAGATCGTCCAGGGCATGCTGCAGAAAACGATCATGGAACTGATCCCACAGGTGTTTCTTGCAAGCATGCAGCGACAGGCCCGCAGCGCACTCGGCACCGATAGCGCACGCTCGTTCCTGACATCGATCGAGCGCAGTGTGAAGCGCTACTTTCCGCAGGCGCAGTTCAATCTCGATTCGGTCCTCACTGTTGCGTCGTCGTCCACCGCGCTGCAGTCGGATACGCTC
>DATGXR010000177.1:0-3349 GCA_035298825.1 Bacteroidota bacterium | reverse complement strand
GGATGAGTTCATTATTCGCCCTCTTACCGACACACGCATCACGGCCTTATGGAATGAATTGAACGAACCGTTGCGTTCGTTCATCCGAAGCCGGATTTCAGACCAGGATGCTGCCGACGATCTGCTGCAGGATGTCTTCCTGCGCATCCATACGCGCATTGATACGCTCAAGGACGACGAAAAAGTTCGCAGCTGGATCTACCAGATTGCCCGCAACACCATTATCGATCATTACAGGCGTGCACATCCGCTCGAAGAATACTCGGACGACATCCTCGGCGTCGATCACCATGAGCACAGCCCTGATATGACTGCAGAGCTCGCCTTATCGCTTCGCGAAATGATTGATGAGCTTCCGGAGCCGTACCGGCGTGCTGTCATCCTTTCCGAACTTGAGGGAGTCGGCCAGAAGGAACTCGCCGAGCGCGAAGGGATCTCGCTTTCGGGAGCGAAGTCGCGCGTGCAACGCGGACGGCGATTACTGAAGGACCTGCTTTTAAATTGCTGCCATTTCGATTTTGACCGCCGCGGCGCGATCATGGATTATCACGAACATTGCTGCTGCTGCGCCGAAACACACGATAAACATTGACGCCTTCCAATAAAATCTCTTCGCGTAAATTCCTTGCCTTTTTGCGGCGAGAATAAAAACTAAATAGGATATCATCTATGAGAATCGTTCTACGTTTCTCTTTGCTTGCATTTCTTTTGGCAATACTTACAAGCACAAATTCTATGGCTCAGAATTACGAAGAAAAAGCCCAACACCAGATCGATTCGATTCACACAATTCTGTCTAAGATGTCGAAAGAAGAACAGAAAATTCAAGCTCAAGTTCGTGACTTAATTCAAGATTATGAAAAGGCTTTAGCCGCAGGAAAAAGTAAAACCGAAGCTGCTCGCTCAATAAAAAAATCATCTTTTATAACTGATGACATGGACAGAATATACGTGAACATTTTACTATGGCCTGCAACAGGATCGGGAGAGGCATCTGTAAGATCAGTTATAGAGGCAAATGGCGGGATTGTTCACTCTTCGGGTTCAAACACAATCACTTGTTGGGTTTCATTTGATGCAATTAAAATTATTGCCGCACTTCCATCGGTAACTATGATTGAACAATTTCATTCTGCTAAAACACGAGTAAAAACCAGTATAGAATTTTGAGCATCCGGATTCTGCACTGCTTGCGGCGCGAAACTCATTTTTTCCCTCTCCAGTCTGCGTCTTTTTTTCAGTGTCTCCGTCTATGAAAATAAAAACACATGGACAAAGGAGACAGGACAATGGAATTCGCAACCGAAGTGCTGACAGTGACAATGCAAAAAGTATGGGAAACCTTCCTTCATAACTGGCCGTTTTTGCTGCTCAGTGTGCTGGTGACCACACTCTTGAAAGTCTACGTCGACTCGAAAAAAATTTCGTCATTCCTTCAAAAACACAGACGCGGCGGAATAATCACGGCCACCGCCGCAGCAGTCGGCACACCGCTTTGTTCGTGCGGCACGACTGCCGTCGTTCTTGGCATGATGGCATCGACGATGCCCTGGGCGCCCATCATTGCATTCATGGTCGCATCACCCCTCACATCCCCCGAGGAACTGATCTACAGCGCGGGATTATTCGGCTGGCCGTTTGCGTTGACATTCTTCGGCGCGTCGATCGTGCTAGGACTGGGAGCGGGTGCTGTCACGACAGTTCTCGAACGTCAGGGGATGCTCAAGGGCCAGATGCGCATCATCGCTTCATGCTGCGCGGGCGTGACGACCGAAACGACAGCGGTCGATCGAAGCAAAATGCTGCTTCCCGTGTTTTGGGAAACAGGACGAAAATTGCTGGTGATGTTTTTCGGATTCGCATTTGTCGGCTACCTGGTCAATGGACTGATTCCCGCACATTGGGTCGCTGCGGTGTTCGGCAATGGGAACTCGTACTCAGTGCCGCTCGCGGCCACACTCGGCCTCCCGTTCTATGTCAGCACCGAGGCTTCGCTGCCGATCGTGCGTACGCTGATGGATGCAGGAATGAGTTCCGGTTCTGCGCTCGCCTTCCTCATTACCGGCGCGGGCACATCGCTTGGCGCCATCGCAGGGGCCCTCACGATCGCACGCTGGAGAATCATCGGACTCGTGGTCGCAATCCTGTGGGTTGGCGCCATCGCATTCGGATATGCGTACGATCTGCTGCGGATGTTCTGAATGCAACCGGCAAAGAAAAACTGGTGTTTAAAGAAATACCGAATGTGTGGGCCGGACGAAGGGGAGGACGCAAATGATCTATCATAATATTTTGGAAACGATCGGCAATACACCGCTCGTTGAAGTGACGAAATTCGATACCGGGGTGTGCCACCTTTTTCTGAAACTGGAGAATCAGAATCCGGGAGGATCGATTAAGGACCGGATCGCGCTGTCGATGATCCGTGCCGCCGAAGAGGCGGGCGACCTGAAATCCGGTGGAACGATTATCGAAGCCACGGCAGGCAATACCGGTCTCGGCCTGGCGCTCGTTGCGCGGATGAAGGGATACAAGATCATTCTTGTGATTCCGGACAAAATGAGTCAGGAAAAGATCAATCATCTGAAAGCCCTGGGCGCCGAAATTCTCATCACCCGCTCAGATGTCGGAAAAGGACATCCCGAATATTATCAGGATATGGCGGCGCGCATCGCCAGCGAGCGCGGAGCATTCTACGCAAATCAATTCGGAAATCCGGCGAATCCTCTTGCGCACGAAACGACAACCGCTCCCGAGATTTGGGAGCAGATGGAGCACAGGATCGACGCGGTGGTCGTGGGTGTGGGTTCGTCGGGCACGATGACGGGCTTGACGCATTTTTTCTCGAAGGTCACTCCGAAGGTCGAAATGGTGCTGGCCGATCCGGCGGGATCCGTATTGGCCGATTACGTCCGCACCGGCGCGATCCATTCCGAAGCCGGATCATGGCTTGTCGAAGGAATTGGCGAGGACTTCATTCCGCCGATTGCCGATTTCTCGATGACCAAGCGCGCGTATGTCGTCAGCGATAAGGAAAGTTTCGACACAGTGAGGGAGCTCCTGCAGCGTGAAGGAATTCTTGCCGGCTCATCCACTGGCACGCTGCTTTCGGCGGCACTCAGGTATTGCCGCGAACAAACCTCGCCGAAGCGCGTCGTGACATTCGTCTGCGACAGCGGAAGCAAATACCTCTCAAAGATGTATAACGATTTCTGGATGCTCGATCAGGGACTCGCGCGGAGGAAAAAATACGGGGACCTTCGGGACGTCATCGCACGTCGGTTCGAAGACCACGCGACTGTGTTTGTCAATCGGAGTGATTCGCTCAATAAGACATACGCCTTGATGA
>DATGXR010000176.1:0-8069 GCA_035298825.1 Bacteroidota bacterium | reverse complement strand
TTTCGCACTACTCACACAAACGCAGGCACAGATCTATCTTGACTCGACCGCAACCGTCGAAGCACGTGTCAACGATCTTCTCTCGAGAATGACACTCCAGGAAAAAATCGGCCAGATGATGCAGGTGGAGAGGCAGTACGTTACATCGAAAAAAACGGATATCACCGCATACGGCATGGGTTCGCTTCTGAGCGGTGGCGGATCGGCGCCGACTCCGAACACACCAAAATCCTGGGCCGACATGTACGACGATTTTCAATCGTATGCATTGAAGAGCCGACTGAAAATCCCCCTCCTCTACGGCATCGATGCCGTGCACGGCCATAACAATGTTGTGGGCGCGACAATCTTTCCACACAATATCGGCATGGGCTGCACGCGTGACGAAGCGCTTGTGCGCCGTGCGGACAGCGTTGTCGCCCTGGAGGTCGCAGCCACCGGTATGAACTGGACGTTCGCTCCCTGCATCGCTGTGCCGAGAGACCTTCGGTGGGGCCGCACGTATGAAGGTTTCGGTGAAACGCCCGAGCTTGCAGTCATGATGGCACGCGCATCGGTCACCGGTTTTCAGGGAACGGACTCGACCATACACATCCTTGCCTGCGCGAAGCATTATCTTGCGGATGGTGGAACCACAAACGGCGTCAACGAAGCCAATGCCGTGATGACCGAAGCGCAATTGCGAAGCATCCACTTGCCCGGCTATATCGAGGCCGTGAAACGCGGCGTCGGTTCGATCATGCCATCCTACAGCAGCTGGAACGGTACGAAGATGCATGCGAACACGTACCTGCTGACCACAGTGCTCAAGGGAGAGCTTGGGTTCAACGGTTTTCTCATCTCCGACTATGCAGCCATCGATCAGCTCTCTGGCAACTTCCGCGATAATGTGAAGACCTCTATTAACGCGGGCCTCGATATGATCATGCTGCCCGACCGATATCAGCTGTTCGATACGACGCTGACGAATCTCGCGTTTACAGGCGAGGTACCTCTCAGCCGCATCGACGACGCGGTGGCGCGCATCCTCCGGCAGAAATTCAAGCTCGGGTTGTTCGAGCATCCATATGCGAACCGAACAGATCTCGCGAATGTCGGATCGACGTCACATCGCAGCGTCGCTCGTGAATGCGTGCGGAAGTCGCTTGTCCTCCTGATGAAGAAGGATGGCATTCTGCCGCTTGCAAAGACGGGCCAGAAAATTCTTGTTGCCGGCAAAAGCGGAAACGATCTCGGGATGCAATGCGGAGGATGGACGATCAGCTGGCAGGGATCGGCGGGGGCCATCACCACCGGCACCACGGTGACCGCCGCTTTGCAACAGGCAGCAGGAAGTGCGAACGTCGTCTATGATCGCACAGCTTCTGTGACCAATGGGTATGATGCGGCGATCGTCGTCATCGGCGAGACGCCGTACGCCGAAAGCGGCGGTGACCGCACGAGCTTGGCGCTGGCACAGGAGGACATCGAGGTCGTCCAGAAGGTGAAGGCAGCCGGACTCAAGACAATCGTCGTGCTGATCTCGGGGCGCCCGATGGTGCTGACACCGATTCTTCCCTTCACCGATGCAATCATCGCTGCCTGGCTGCCCGGTACAGAAGGCGGCGGCATCGCTGATGTCCTCTTTGGCGACTATCAGCCGCAGGGACTGCTATCCCATTCGTGGCCCCGGTCGAACGCTCAATTGGCGATGAACATCGGCGATGCGAATTACGATCCGCTCTTCGCCTATGGGTACGGAATCACTTCGTTGGCTAACTCAAGCGCCGGTTCGGCTCCGATCTACTATGCATCCCGATTGGCGCCAGACGGACAGTCGCTCATCGTGTCATTCACAAAGGCGATCGGCGCGACAGGTACGTCGGCTTCGAATTTCACCGTGCGCGCAGGCGCGACAATCGCAACAGTCAGTTCGACGACAATCGATCCTACGGATACAAAAAACATCATCCTCTCACTGACTACGGCGATCGCTTCGGGGGATTCCGTGCGGCTGCAGTATGCAGGCACCGGCGTGACTTCGACCGACGGAGGCGTGCTCCAATCCTTCGGGCCGGTCGATGTCTATAATCCGGGCACCCAGGCACTCGTGATTCCCGGTACGATTGAAGCCGAGAACTACACGTCGATGAGCGGTGTGCAAACCGAAACGACAACGGATGTCGGCGGCGGTGCCAATGTTGGCTGGATCGACGCGGGCGATTGGATGGAATATAAAGTAAATGTGACGCAGCCGGTTAACATGGGCGAATTCCGCATCGCATCGCTCTCGACAGCCGGACGCATTGCCTTCTCCTGCGATGGGACGGTCCTCACGACATTCGATCTTCCGGTCACAGGAGGATGGCAGACATGGCAATCGGTCCGGAGTGCAATGATGATCCCTTCCGGTCAGCATACGATTCGCATCACTGCCGTCACCGGCGGATTCAATGTGAACTGGATCCGATTCCTCATCGTCAACGGCGTTGAGGCATCATCCGTACCGGAAGAATTCGGGCTTCGGCAGAATTATCCGAATCCCTTCAATCCGTCGACGACGATCTCCTTCAGCCTCCCTGCAAAGTCGTTCGTGACACTCAGCGTGTTCGATGTTGAAGGAAGGGACGTCGCGACGCTTGTCTCGGGCGAAATGAATGCAGGCAGATATACACGTCAATGGAGTGCAGAGGGTGTTCCGAGCGGAATGTATTTCTATCGGTTGCGGGCGGGTGCGTACACGGAAACGAAAAAACTTCTGTTGATCCGCTGAGAGGCGAACGAAATCTGCTGAGGTGCTGTTAGAAATAATGTCGCTTCTCCCCATCGAGTGCGTTCAACAGGGAGCAGAGTCACAACACGCACCCCTCAAACCATGATGATCGCAGTCGTCAGGATTGCGGAGGAACCACGATGAGATCAATCATTCTTCTTGAATTCGTTTCACTCGACGGTATCATACAGTCCCCAGGCGCACCCGGAGAAGATCCTTCCGATGGATTCACTTACGGCGGCTGGACAGTTCCATATTTTGATGAATTCGCCGGCGAGATTATCGGAGAGCAGATGAAGCGGCCCTTCAATCTGCTTCTGGGCAGAAAAACATTTGAGATATTTGCGTCGTACTGGCCGCATCATGCGGATGACTGGCCCGGTGTCAACGAAACCGTCAAGTATGTGGTTTCAAACACACTGGCAAAACCTGAATGGAAAAATTCCACCGTGATCGCAGGCGACATTGTGAATGAAATTACGAACCTTAAAAAGCAAAACGGTCCCGATTTACACGTGTACGGCAGCAGCAAACTTGTCCACACGCTTCTGGAACATAATCTGGCTGACGAACTGTGGCTAAAAATATTTCCCGTGATTCTTGGCTCAGGCAAGCGTCTTTTTGCCGGAAGCGCACTTCCCGCGGCATTCAAACTTACGGACAGCAAGGTCTCTCCGAATGGAGTGATGTTTGCAAATTATGCGCGCGCAGGTGAAGTGAAGACAGGATCATTTTAGAATGGGGAAAGTGGCCCCCTTCAATAATTACCGCTGTTAATTCGATATCCTTCCTCAGAGATCTCTCTTTCTTATTAAAAAGCCCTCTCTCCGGGCCGTCGAGTGTATGCGGACACGAAGGCGCCTGCTCCTGAGATCGTATCAAATTTCGGGTGTCGATCCATGATGAATACTTGAATGTTTCATCATTAGGTGATAATTTGTGCATAGCGTTTTCCCAAAAAACGCCTTTGCCAATGAGATGATCGACAATTAACGGAACCATTCACCTCTCAACCACAATCCCATGGAAAAACTGATTGCATGTTGCGGTATCGATTGCAATACCTGCGATGCCAAAAAAGCCACGGCAGCGAATGACGATGCATTGCGTGCAAAAACTGCCGAACAATGGAAAGTCCAATTCAACGCCGACATCACGCCTGAGATGATCAACTGCACAGGATGCCGCGCACCCGGAGTGAAGTTTGCCCATTGCGCCCAATGTGGGGTGCGGAATTGTGTGAAATCAAAAGGTCTGCAAACCTGCGCCGAATGCGAACGTCTGGAAAATTGTGAACTCACGAAGGACATCCACGCATATGTTCCCGACGCGCTCGCGAATTTAAAATCCCTGAACTGACGCTCCGTGAGAAATGCCGGACGCTCAATGCGCTCCGTCGAAAATCATGTCACAACGATACAGGAGAATTCAATGAGGCTTTATCCGTTTTCACTGATGATCATTCTGGCTCTCAGCATGGCAGCCTGCTCGCAGCGTAACGACGAGAAGCATGTCCGCGCATTCATCGATGCGCATCTGAAATTGATCGAGCCGAAATTCAAGGCTTTCAATCTCGCCAGCTGGAATGCGAATGCCACCGGCGAGAAAAAATATTACGACGAGCAGGCTGCGCTCGAATACGACATCCGCACCGTCTATTCGAACAAGAAGGACTTCGAGCAGATCAAGGCATGGAAGGACGACGGCCGCATCACCGATCCGCTCCTGCAGCGCCAGCTTATCATTCTCCACAACAGCTATCTGACGAACCAGCTCGATACCGTACTGATGAAGAAGATGGCCGATATGAATGCGGAGATCTCGAACGCGTTCAACACATTCCGTCCGACGATAGACGGACGCCAGGTCACTGACAATGAGATCGAAAAAATCCTCAAGACGGAGATCAATCAAACGAAGCGCCGAAAGGCGTGGGAGGCGAGCAAGGAAGTTGCGGTCGCCATCGCGCCGAAGCTCATCGAACTTGTGAAGCTGCGCAACCAGGCTGCGCGTCAGCTCGGCTTCAGCAACTTTTTCGAAATGTCTCTCATCACGGGCGAACAGACCGTTCCCGAAATTGTCGCGATCTTCGATGAACTGAAGACATTGACCGACTCCTCGTTCGGCGCGTTGAAATCGGATATCGATGCGAAGCTTGCCGCGAGATACGGCATCACAAAAGATCAACTCAGGCCATGGCATTACCAGGATCGCTTCTTCCAGGAAGCGCCGGCGCTCGGCACAGTCGACCTCGACAAGTATTATAAGGGGAAAAAGATCGAAGATCTCGCGCGGACATACTATGCGAAACTGAATCTGCCCGTCGATGAGATGCTCAAGAAGAGCGACCTCTATGGCCGCAAGGGAAAATATCAGCATGCATTCTGCCAGGACATGGACCGGCTGGGAGATGTGCGCACGATGCAGAGTCTTGAGGACAACCATCGGTGGATGGGCACGATGCTCCACGAACTTGGCCACGCTGTCTACAGCCTGAATGTCGATCGCTCGCTTCCATACTTGCTGAGGATCGAGAGCCATACATTTACTACCGAGGCAATCGCGATGCTCAACGAGCGGCAGGCGAGCAATGCCGATTGGCTGCAGGTGATGACTGGCATTCCCGAGAGCGAAAAGCAGGCGATCCGCCAGGCGGGACAGGAGAACCTCCGCATGCACGCGCTCATCTTCTGCCGATGGACGCAGGTGATGATGCGGTTCGAGAAGGCGATGTATGAGAATCCCGATCAGGACTTGAACAAGCTCTGGTGGAGTCTTGTGAAGGAATACCAGATGATCACGCCTCCCGAAGGCCGCAACGCGCCGGATTGGGCATCGAAAATTCATCTGGCGCTCTATCCCGCTTACTACCACAATTACGAGCTGGGAGAATTGGCGGCGTCGCAGTTTCAGCATTACATCGCGTCGAATATCCTGAAGCAGGAGTCGGCGAAGGACGTCTGCTTTGCAGGCAAGCCTGAGATCGGTGAGTATCTGCGGACGAAGGTCTTCATGCCAGGCGCCCGCCTTCGATGGGATGCGCTTATGAAAGAGGCGACGGGCGAGCCGCTCACGGCGAAATACTTCGCCGAAGAATATGTGAAGTAGAGCGTAATACTCCATAACTTCCATAGTATTCGCAGAAATAAAATTGCCGAGTCCCAACTAAAGAAGAAGTGGACGGATGTAAAATAGGTCACAGCACGTTGGGAAGATCACTGGTGGGCATGTCATTGATTATTTGTGGCACAATACAAGGTTGCCTTTCAAGAGAGGGCAACCTTTTTTATTATTCGATCGATTTCGATCAAAATAGGGACTAAAAATGTTGATACTGATGTAGGAATTAATTACTTTTTAACAGTAAAATTTGTGCCGGACACAGGATTCTGTCCGGATTATTTTCCCCAGGTTATCTATTACTCCCAATATCATTCCACATGAAAAAGTTATACTTTTCATTTTTACTGATCTTCACCGTATGCTTCCTCACGCCGCGATCTTCACAGGCTCAATATGGAAGGTTGTCCATGAATTACAGTGCGGGGTACGACAACGGAATCTCTCTTATTGCACCACACACGGATTCAACTGATGTCCCGTTGAGTCCGACATTTACATGGAGAGATAGCTCGGGAAGACCCACATTCCGCATACAGATCGGTGCGGATTCAACATTTACAAGTGGTCTGGTGAGGGACTCGGTGCTTAACGGCACGACTCTGGATCTATGGAGTTTTTATTATCGATCGAATTCGATACGACTGGCACATCGGACACGGTATTATTGGAGGGTCTCCCCCGCAGGGAGTGGAGATACTCTTTGGTCGAAAGCATGGACATTCACCACGCGCAATCGCTACCCGGAATTATTCCCAATGAAGATCGGAACTCGATGGTATTATCAGCATGATGGAGCTTCCGGTGCGTGGAAAGGCGACTCGATGTATGCCATTAAGAAGGAAATTATCGATACGCTTACCAATGGCGTGCGCGTCGTGAATGTGACAAATATCTTTCTCACGAAAATGACGACGAGCCGGGAATATCTGTATTCCGACGATGGCCGACTCTATCACAACATCGATAGTGGAAAAATTCTGGAAGATTACCCCCGCTACGATGCCGATTACAGACGGAACAAAGCCTTCGGAATGGGATACGGCTACAACTGGTCATACGAGATTGGGGCGATCACCCTCTTCGGCATTCCGACTGCGTTTCAAAAAGAAACGATCTTATCACAATCGCACGCAGGTTCCAGCAGTGAGAACTACACGACGGCCGTCGGATTGGGAATCATCCGAACTGGACTCATCCCCACGTATTTCGAAAAGGACACATCAAATCTCGTTGGCATCGTGAAGGATGGGCAAGTATTCGGCGATACGGTGGTTGTCTATGAGGAGAAGATCCCTCATCTTCTCTTCCCCACGGACCGGAGCAGCAATGATGTCGGTTCTCAATGCACGTTCGTATGGAGAAAATTCCCGGGAGCGCGCTGGTACAATCTGGAGGTCTCCACCGACAGCAGCTTCAGAACACGCTTTTGGGCCGGAGAAATAACAGGGGATACGCTGAAGACCATCCAGGGCTTCGCTAACAAGACGGAATATTTTTGGCGTGTGATCGCCACATTGAATGCAGGATTAAGCCCGTATTCACGAATATTTCGGTTCACGACGATTGATTCGGCTGTTGCTGTACCGCTACTGGTATCGCCCGCGGATAGTGCGACACAGATGCCGCAATCTCTCACCTGCGTGTGGCAAACTGTTCCGCGATCGAGAGGCTATCGGCTCCAAGTTTCAACGAGTCAGACGTTCGATTCCTTGATGCTGGATGATACGCTAGTTACCGATACGGTGAGAAGCGTGACCGGACTGGCGAACGCGACACGATATTATTGGAGAGTCCAATCAACGAGTGTCGGTGGCGATCGCTATTGGTCAGCCGTATGGAGTTTCTTCACAAAGGAGGCGGAAATTCAGGAGAAAAGACCTCATCTTATATTCCCTGCAGATCGAAGCCGTGATGAAGTTGGTTCGGAGTGTACTTTCGTATGGAGAAAATTCCCGGGAGCGCGTTGGTACAATTTGGAGGTCTCCACCGATAGCACCTTTGGAACATACTTTTGGGCCGGAGAAAAAACGGAGGATACGTTGACGACTCTCAAAGGGCTCGCACATAAGACGGAATATTATTGGCGTGTGATCGCGACATTGAGTGCAGGATTAAACCCGTATTCATCAGTATTTCGGTTCACGACGATTGATTCGGCTGTTGCTGTACCGCTACTGGTATCGCCTGCGGATAG
>DATGXR010000175.1:0-23645 GCA_035298825.1 Bacteroidota bacterium | reverse complement strand
GACCATATTGAGTCCGTCGTTTCCGCCGTTGAGTTGTATGAGCACGAACACCCGATCCGTCTGGAGGGCGGTGTTCAACACCGCATTCAGGATGTTCGTCTTCCCGAACGCCGTGAGCGAGAATCCGCCGAGTATCACCGGGATGACAGCGCCGGTTGCGGTCCGTGTGATGAAATCTCTTCGATTCATGGTTGCCTCACATCGTAGTTGTCAATCAGGTTAATTGATACTCGGCCATCGATGACATCATGTATTTGATCATCGATTGCAAACGGGTGAAGACGATATTCTTTTTTGTGATGTCCGCCGGACTTCCCATATATGTGTTCCATGCATCAGTCCAGTAATAATCCGATGTCTGTCCGGAGAGGAGGTACGTCTTCAGCTCCGATTGCTGCGTCGCGTCGATCGGGATCGCAAAGAGGAACTGGCACATTTCAGTAATGAGCAGATTCGGATCCGACGGATCCGTGAACGTCGCGGCGAAGGCGAGCGGATCGATGACGATCTTTTTACTGCTGTAGCCGTTTGTTGAAATGAGCAAGTCGGAAAACGCAAAGCGCTTCGGAAGCGTGTCGGAGTTGATCCACAGCTGGTAATACTGGGGCGTGAGCCAGTAGGCGGCCCATCCGGCCACGTCGGGAGGATCGCCGGCATTCATGTTCATTGACGTTGCCTGACTTCTCAGATAATCCAACGCCTGATACTGAACGGCGATGCCGTTTCCTGCCGCAGTCGGCAGCGAACACGAATACTGGCGGCAGAGGCCGACAGTGAAGTCGATCGGATTCTTGATGACGCAACCGCGGTTCACGGGATCGTAAAAATGCGCACTCGTCAGCAGCGTCTGGAGCACGGGTGCAATTTCGAAATTGTTCGACCTCAGGATGTCGGCAAGCGGTGCGATCACGTTCGCTTCGACCGCGGCATCGATCACGTAGTACACGAACCAGCGATAGAGCTTGCGGACGATGTACTTCGATGTTTCCGTCTGTGCAAACACCATCGCGATAAGATCGTCGATCTCCAATTTTCCGTCCGCGCCCGTGCGGCCGGTGATGATGGTTTGATTGAATGCGGCGGAGAATTGTTTGTTCGTTGTGTCGTGACGCGTGGACGTCGGCGTCCGTTCGGCGTCGAAATACGAGCTCACCGGTGTCGTGGTTGAGTCGTCGCGCCATCCGGTCAGCACGCGGGCTGCCGCCTTCACATCGTCTTCCGTGTAATTCGTGTAATCGCCGGGAGCGCGCTCCGGGCCCTTGCCAATTGTGAAGAGCTCGAGCATTTCGCGTCCGTAATTTTCGTTCGGACTCGAGCGTGTGTTGACGTTGCCGTTGAGATAGCGCAGCATATTCGGATCGATCGTGACTTGCTTCACGAGGTCCTTGAAATTGCCGAGCGCATTTCGGCGAAGCAGCGCAAGATGCATGTATGTGTAGCGCGCATCGCCGACGACAGCCGCTTCGGTGGCGAAGTGATTATGCCAAAAGAGCGTCATCATCTCGCCTATCGACACCGGTTGAGCAATCATCAGTCCGATCCACCACGCCTTGATGGATGTTCTCCTGTAACCGTCAAGCGCGCCCTTGCCAAATGGAGCATTGACCCAGGTCTGACCGGGAGGAATGTCCGGATCGGCAACGGACGCACTGTAATTGTTCGGGGGCGGATCGGGCGCGGGCGTTGGTGCCAAAAGCAGTGAAACAATCTCCGCCATCGTTTTCGTCTTCAGAGACGCAAGGTCCGCCCGGCCGATACCGAACAGTGTGCGCCGCGTCAGGTGGAGGATCTCGTCGATTCCCCACGGACCCGCATACGGTTCAATGCCGGACGATGATCGCTGTGTGTGCGGGAGAGTCTTGTTTGCGAATGGATTCTCTGTCACGGAAGTTATTGTTCATTAGGAATATTGGGAATTGTGCTTTATTGTCATCCCGAAAAGTAGTAACTTCTAAGATTAACAGCGGAATCAACGAAATAATTCTCCCGTCCCGATGAACATCGCAATTATTTCAGATATCCATGGGAATCTTGAAGCGCTCACTGCGGTCTTCGCCTATCTCGACGGGCGCGGAATCGACACGGTGTATTGTTTAGGCGATACAATCGGGTATGGCGCCAATCCAAACGAATGCTGCGAAGCGATCAGAAGCCGGAATGCGGTTTGCGTGCTTGGAAATCATGATGCCGCGCTGTGGGACGATGAGGTCTTCGTACAGTTCACACCCATGGCGCAGCGCGCCATGAGCTGGACGAGAAGCGTCGTTGACGCTGACAATCATCAATTTATAAAATCGCTGCCGCTCGTCGTCTCATCGGGCGACTGCACATTCGTCCATGCAAGCCTCGATCGGCCGGAATTATTCCGGTATGTCTTCACGGAGGAAGATGCGCTGTTTAATCTATCGTTGAGCCGAACACCCCTTTGCTGGATCGGGCACTCGCATCATCCGGTGATCTTTTCTGAAAAAGGGGAAACAGCCGACGTATCGCGAAAGGGAAAATTCATCGTGAATGTCGGTTCGGTCGGTCAGCCGAGGGATGGCGATCCGCGGTTAAGCTTCGGTGTGTTCGACACCGAGCGATTCGTGTACGAAAATATCCGGCTGGAGTACGATGTGGTCGCCGCATGCAGGAAGATCATCGATGCCGGTCTTCCGCAACGATTGGGCGAGCGTTTGCTTGCAGGAATCTGATGTCAGCCTGGGATGATCCGGGCCGATGCGGTGTCAGTGTGTGCCGACCGGTGTTGCACGATCGGATCCGCGATAGTAGTAGTGATAGAACACCGCTTCTGCGGCGGTGAGCAGAACGAGCGAGAGCGTGCTGCGATCGAGCCAAATGCCGAATCCCTGATCGGCGATGATGAGTTTCAGGATGAGCGTTGAGATGCTCCAGCCGACCGCGAAAATGATTCCGAAAAATCCCACCGTGAGCAAGCCTCCCCCAAGTCCTTCCTTCTGATACTGATGTGCGAATGCCGCAACGACGGCCACGATGTGAACGTAAAAAATAATGAGTGCGATCATACAAATGATTCTGTTTTAAAAAAATTGTTGTTATCGATGCTTCTAATGGCCGGGACCCCTAATAGCTGGGACCCCTACGGGGTCCAAATACCGCTAATCTCATGACGAACTGCCTAATGGCTGGGACCCTTGTGGGTCCATAAATAAATCTTCAGTACGCGTCGTCGCCGAAGATGACAGCGTGTATCGTCTTCAGGATGATCTTCATATCGAAGACGAGCGACCAATTCTCGATGTAGTAAATATCGTATTTCGTGCGCTCGCTGATGGGTGCATTGCCGCGCAGTCCGTTGACCTGGGCCCATCCAGTCATGCCGGTCTTCATGCGATGACGCTCGAGGTAGCGCGGAATCTCGTTCTTGAACTGCTGAACGAAGTACGGACGTTCGGGACGCGGTCCCACAATGCTCA
This sequence comes from Bacteroidota bacterium, assembly GCA_035298825.1. GTDB lineage: Bacteria > Bacteroidota > Ignavibacteria > UBA10030 > UBA8401 > CAISDA01. The sequence continues at coordinate 20,205 of DATGXR010000175.1, read as the reverse complement.
TCTGTCCGGCCAGCACATTTAACAACTGCGGCAGCTCGTCGAGGCTGGTGCGCCGCAGGATCTTTCCGATCCACGAGGCGCGTCCGTCGTTCTTCTTGTTGCGCACGGGACCGGTCGCCGCCTCGGCGTCGATGCGCATCGAGCGGAATTTCAGGATCGGAAACGATACCCCGTCTAATCCGACCCGTTCCTGCACGTAGAACACGGGGCCCTTTGATGACAGCTTCACCAACATTGCGATCACAAGTGTCACGGGAAGCGAAAGCAGCAGCACTGTTGCGGCGACACAGATATCGAATCCGCGCTTTGTGATGCGGTTCCAGCTTGAAAGCGGAACATCCTTGAGCGTGATGAATGGCACGCCGCCGATCTCTTTGATGCGCACGCGGCTCGTCATCATATCCAGCACGTCGGGCACAAGCATCAGATCGATGTTCATTCCTTCGAGATCCCTCATGAGCTCGAGCAGCTGATTGTGCTGATCGTGGGGAAGGGCGATCAGCACCGCCTGGAGACGCCTCAACGGAATATCTTCGCGCAGTTTCCCGATGCGTCCGAGCCATTGGGAAACTGCAAGTCCGTCTTGCGCATCCCCGGCCGGCGCATCGGCATAATAGCCGAGCACCTCATATCCGAGCGAGCGGTCAGCGGTGAGTTTTGCATGCACAAACGACGCAGTGGCCTGGCTGCCGACGATGGCGACGGTTTTCAATTCGCGCCCGCGTTTGTACAGATACTTTTCAAATTCCATCACAAAAAAACGTCCGAACGTCACCGTGATGATCGAGAGCACCCACAGCAGCAGAAACACGCCCCGGGAATACGAAAAGCCGCGGTAGAAGAACGAGGCGCTCATCGTGATGAGCATGCAGATCGTGACGACGCGTATGACCGCGAACATCTCGTCGCTGATGTGTGTATTCCGACGCGAACCGTAGAGCCTGCGCGAATGGAACACAAACAGCCAGGCGGGAATGATGACGAGCGAGCTGATGACGTATGCGGAAAGCTCCGGAATGCCGAGCGTGACTTCGAAGATTGCCGTCAACCGCGAATAAAAACGTATCCAATAGGCAAGCAGAAACGCCGCTTCGATCGCCGCGATATCCGCAACGACAGTAAGAAACGGAATAAGCATATCGTTGCGACGCTGGCGCATCATTGCGGACCGTTTGTCTTCAGTGTGTGTCACCATATCACTCAACATACGAACAATTCATCCCAACAATCAATAACGCCGGTCCGGGAATTGAAAAAAGAGATCACATCCACTTATTGTCGATATACCACTGCACGGTCTGACGCACGCCTTCTGCCAGATCGACTTCCTGCCTGAACCCGAAATCGCGCTTTGCCTTGCTCACGTCCACAGTCCAGTTCGATTGGACCATATCGCGTCCCTTTTCGAAATTCAACACCGAGGGCTTCGCGCCGAACGAAGTGAAAAATCCGACTGTCGCGGCCACGGCATACACAAGCGGCTCGGGCAGGCGAATCCGGAATGCTTTTTTCTTCATTACCTGCTTGGTCACAGAGCCGATCTCGTTCCATGAATAGATCTTCTCGCTTCCAAGAAAATATGTCTGTCCCGATGTCTTTTCGCATTCGCCTGCAAGCACGATGCCCGTGACAAGATCCGTCGAATGCACGAGCGTCACGTATTTGTCCGTGAATCCGACAATCGGTTCGAGTCCGCCGTAGATCGTCTTGAAGAAATCGAATGTGGCCGGATCGCGCGGGCCATAGACGGCCGGGGGACGCACGATCACGATCGGAAGCCTGTCGTTGAATTTTTTCACTTCCAGCTCGGCTTCCATTTTGCTCTTGCCGTACGTGGTGATCGGATGATAGGCCATCGTTTCATCCACCGGAGTGGTTCCGACGCCGGGACCGACGGCCGCAAGGCTGCTCACGAAGATGAATTTCTTCATTCCCGGATTGACGCGCGCCGCGATTTCGATCAGGTTGCGCGTGGCATCGCGGTTCCCTTTGTAGAATCCTTCTTTTGTCTTCGAGGCGACAACGCCCGCCACATGATAGACGTAATCGACTCCTGTCATGGCCTTTTCAAGGACATCGTTCGAAAACAGGTCGCCATTGAAAATTTCGACGGGAAGATGTTCAAGATATCCGAGGCGCTTCGTGTCGCGGACCAGGCAGCGAACAGTGTACCCGCGGCCGATAAGACGTTCAACAAGGTGGCTGCCGATGAAGCCGGTGCCGCCAGTCACAAAGGCAGTTTTCATAGGATCGTATTTTTCAAATGTTGAAAGGACATTCAATTCCACATTATTTTGACTTTTTTAAGCAATAAGAGTATATTGAAAAGGTTTGAAAAAATCAAATTATGCGGTGTTACGGCGAGCGTGTTGCGTCCGCTCCGGACGACCGCAATAATTCGTGTTGTATTTTTATCTTAGATCAGTCAGTCGTAAGGAGTACTCTCAATTGGATTTATTTGACAAGTGTAAAGCGTTTACCCGCGCAGATGAAGCAAAAGCCGCAGGCTACTACCCCTATTTCCGTCCAATCGAAGCGAATGAAGGTCCAGAAGTAATTATGGGAGGCCGCCATGTGATCATGGCCGGTTCCAATAATTATCTCGGACTCACCGCTCATCCGAAAGTCAAGGAAGCCGCAATCGAAGCCGTTCGCAAATACGGCACCGGATGTTCGGGTTCGCGCTATCTGACCGGCACGCTCGATCTGCACATCGAACTGGAAGCGCGTCTTGCGAAATTCCATGGCACGGAAGACTGCCTCCTTTTCAGCACCGGATATCAGACGGCGCAGGGCATCATTCCCACGCTCGTGCAGCGCGGCGAATATGTCGTTTCGGACAAGGACAATCACGCCTGCATTCAGATGGCAAACATGCAGACGATGGGCATGACCGCGGAGGTCGTTCGCTTCAAGCACAACGACATGAAGCATCTCGAATCCGTGATCTCGAAGCTTCCGGCCGATACCGGCAAGCTCATCGTGACAGACGGCGTCTTCAGCACCTCGGGCGAAATCGTGAATCTGCCGGAGATGGTCGCAGTCGCAAAAAAATACTGTGCACGCATTCTCGTTGACGATGCGCATGCAACAGGCGTCGTGGGCAAAGGCGGCCGGGGCACCGCGAGCCACTTCGGTCTCGAAAACGATGTCGATATGACCATGGGCACGTTCAGCAAGACGTTTGCGTCGCTCGGCGGATTCGTCGTCGGCACGCGTTCGGTGATCAATTATCTGAAACATCATTCGCCCGCACTGATCTTCAGCGCGAGCCCCACACCCGCAAGCGTGGCGTCGGCCCTCGCGGCGCTGACAATTCTTGAACAGGAGCCGGAACGCATCGAGAAACTCCACCGAAACGCGCAGATCATGCGCGAGGGCTTCAAGAATCTCGGATTCAACGTGATCGGCGATCCGAAGACGGGCATCGTGCCGATCATCATCGGCGATACGGACAAGACTCTCATCATGTGCGAGGAACTTTTCCACGCCGGCGTCTTCGTCAACGCATTTGTCCGTCCGGGTGTTCCTCCGGGTCTCGAGATGTTGCGCACGAGCTATATGGCGACGCATGAAGACGTACATCTCCACAAGATCCTCGAGATCTGCGGCGCCGTCGGAAAAAAACTTGGCGTGATCTGATGAGACTGGACTAACCTTGTTTTCAAACGCCACGCCAGTTGCAACAATGCCAGTGCGTGGCGTTTTTTTAACCGGAAAATTTTTTATTTTATTTTTTATGACAGCAATAACGATTCGACCCGTTCGCACGAAAACCGACGAAACAAAGTTTCTGAGATTTCTCTGGACGATTTACAAGAACGATCCCGCCTGGGTTCCGCCGCTCATGATGGACAGGCGCAAACTGATCGACAGAAAGAACAACCCCTTTTATCAGCATGCATCGCTCGAGTTGTTTCTTGCCGAACGCGACGGCGAAGTCGTGGGACGCATCGGGGCGATCGTCAACGATCATCACAATAAGGAGCACCACGATACGGTCGGGTTCTTCGGATTTTTCGAATCGATCGACGATCAGGCAGTCGCCAATGCGCTGTTCGACGCGGCGGGAGCCTGGCTTCGTTCGAAGAAAATGACGACGATGCGCGGTCCGGTGAATCCTTCGGTGAACGACGAGCTCGGCATGCTGCTGAATGCATTCGACAAGCCTGCGGTCGCGATGATGACGTATAATCCGCCCTACTATCCGAAACTTGTGGACGGATACGGCTTCGCCAAGGCGAAGGATCTCTATGCGTACCTGCTCCGGCAGGATACGGTCTACACAGACCGCGTCATACGCGCCAACGAGATCATCAAGCAGCGGGGAGGCCTCACGTTCCGGTCGCTCAACATGAAGGATTTCAAGAACGAAGTCGATCGCATTAAAACCGTCTACAACAAGGCATGGGAAGCAAACTGGGGCGAAGTGCCGATGACGGACGCGGAATTCGACGCGCTCGCCAAGGACCTGAAAATGGTGGTCGAGCCCGAGCTTGTCATTCTTGCCGAGGCGAAGGGGAAAGTGATCGGCTTCTCGCTTGCCCTTCCCGACATCAACCAGGCGCTCATCTACAACAAGAACGGCGGCATGCTCGGCGGACTCTATCATCTGATGACGAAGAAAAAGAAGATCGATCTTGTGCGCATCATCGTGCTGGGCGTCATTCCCGAATACCAGAAGTCGGGCGCATCGGGCGTGTTGTTTTATGAGACGGCTGTGCGCGCAAAAAAACTCGGCTACAAGTACGGAGAGGCGAGCTGGGTGCTCGAAGACAATGTGATGATGAACCGCGCCGCGGAGATGATGCAGGGCGAGCGGTATAAGACGTACCGACTCTACGACAAGCAATTGTAAAAAATCAACCAACAGTTTCTCAAGTGTATGGAGATTCCACCATGTCCGTGAAAAAAGTTGAAAAGATCTGGATGAACGGTTCGCTGATCAATTGGGATGAGGCGAAGATTCATGTGTTGTCGCACGTGATCCACTATGGCAGCAGCTGGTTCGAAGGTATCCGCTGTTATGATACGAAGAAAGGTTCTGCCATCTTCCGTCTCGAAGAGCATCTGAAGCGGCTCGTCGACTCGGCCAAAATGTACCGGTCGGACATTCCGTACACAATTCCCGAGATGGAGAAGGCGATCAAGGACACGATCAAGGCCAACGGACTGAAGGCATGCTATATCCGTCCCATCGCGTATCGCGGATACGGAGACGTCGGCGTGAATCCGTTCGGCTGTCCGGTCGATCTCTCGATCGCGGTCTGGGAGTGGGGAAAATATCTCGGCGCCGAGGCGCTTGAACAGGGCATCGATGTGCGCTTCGCCTCGTGGAATCGCGCGGCGGCCAACACGCTGCCGACGATGGCGAAAGCCGGCGGCAACTATCTCAATTCGCAGCTCATCAAAATGGAAGCGATCGCCGACGGATATTCGGAAGGCATCGCGCTCGATGTGAACGGCTACATCAGCGAAGGCAGCGGCGAGAACATCTTCATCGTGAAGGATGGCAAGATCGTCACGCCTCCGTTCATCAATTCAATTCTACCGGGTATCACGCGCGCAGCGGTTATCGAGCTTGCAAAGGATGCAGGCATGGAAATCTGCGAGATGCTCATTCCCCGCGAAATGGTCTATATTGCGGACGAGGTGTTCTTCACCGGCACCGCGGCCGAGATCACGCCGATCCGTTCGGTCGATCGCATCAAAATCGGCAAGGGTGTGGCGGGAGAACTCACGCGCGAACTTCAGAAACGGTTCTTCTCGGTTGTCGAAGACGGCGAAGATCCGCATGGATGGCTGAACTTTGTCTGAGTGACGCCGCAGCATGCCATGCGCACACACACAATCCGGAATGGGAGATGACAACTTTGCAGAGTGACATACTTCCGATACAGAAGCTGAAGAATGCGTTGCCGTTTAAAAAGAACGAAGCGACAATCGAGGAGGTGCTTGCGAAAATTTCGGTGTTCGAATCGCTCAAGCCCAAGGAACTCCGCCAGGTTGCCGCGATCGTCCACCGCCGCCGCTACAAGTCCGGTGAATACATCGTTCGCCAGAACGATCCGGGACTCGGCATGTACGTGATTGAAAGCGGAGAAGTGAGCGTGATGCTCGAAGAGAACGGCTCAACGAAGCAGCTTGCGTCGTTGTGCGAGGGAGAGTTCTTCGGAGAGATCGCGCTGCTCGACGAATCGCCGAGATCCGCTACCGTGATTGCACAGACCGAATCGGCATTGATCGGATTTTTCAGACCCGATCTGTTCGATATCATTGAGAAATCTCCGGCCACCGGACTGAAGATCGTGCTCCGTCTGGCCGAGATGCTCGGTGAACGCCTGCGCAACAGCAATCTTGAAATATCGAAACTCCGCGCACAACTCAATACGATTCAGCACTGATCACACAGATCCATACCGCCCACTTTTTTTCATGATGAAAGGAGTGTCGCCCATATGCCAACCGCCGGATCACACCTGAGCCTGAAAAAGATCCTTGTCCCGATCGACTTTTCGGAATATTCGAAGAAGGCGCTTCGATACGCGTTTCGCTTCGCCGAACAGTTCTCGGCCTCACTGACGCTCCTCTATGTCGTCGAACCGACCGTGTATCCCGCCGATTTCAGTTTCGGGCAGGTCGGCTTTCCCAATGTCGAGGATGAATTGCGGAAGAAGGGGGAGGAAGAGCTCAAATCAATGATCACCGAAACGATCGGTGAAGTCGTTCCTGCCAATGCGGTGGTCAGGACCGGTCTGCCGTTTGTCGAGGTGACGACGTTTGCGGCCGAAAACGATATCGACCTCATCATTGTCGCGACGCACGGCCATACAGGCGTCGAACATATTCTCTTCGGGAGCACGGCCGAGAAAATCGTGCGCAAGGCCCCGTGCCCTGTTCTTGTGGTGCGCCAAAAGGAAAAGGATTTCCTTGACGAGCGCGTCTGATGCGCTCCCTGCCATGTTACTTTGGATGCTGCCGGCGTGCGGTCTTGAGACTGTCGAACACCATCGATACGTCAGCCAGGAACGCACGCCAGGTTTCATCATCCTTCATCAGTTCCGCCGATCTCTTTCTGAAGTCGTCCTCCGTCATGCCGTATGAGTTGAAGAGTGCGCGCACATGCACCTGATACAGCGAATCCGGCGTATTCGGAGTTGATTTTTCCTGTTCGTGGAGCAGCATCAGTTCAGCATAAACGGTGCTGAAGCGTGTATCGTGTTGTTCGGTCTGACGCGATTTCGAGCAGCCTCCGACCGTTCCCGCAAGCAGTATCATAAAAACAACGGCGGCTGCGGCGCGTCTTTTCAGCATAGGAGTTTTCCCCTTGAATTTGATGCGTTTTCTCAGTATATTTTTATTCAAAAATTTACAAAAATAATCCCTCTTTTTCAAAAATTTTGAAGAAATACGAGTTTGTATGGCATCAACTGCAGATTTGAAGAACGGCATTTTTATTCGTTTTAACGGCGAACTTCACGTCGTGGAAGAATATATGCACCGCACGCCGGGCAACCTGCGCGCATTTTACCAGGTCAAGATGCGCAACGTCCGCCACGGCCGCGTCATTGAAAACCGTTTCCGCTCCGGCGAAGAAATCGAACTGGTCCGCGTCGAACGCAAACAATTCCAGTACCTCTACCACGACGGTCAGAGCTATAACTTCATGGATCAGGAAACATACGATCAGATTCCCGTGGATGAAGTGCTGCTCGGCGACGGCGCAAAGTACCTCAAGGAAAGCTGTGTCGTTGAAATCATGTTCGACGGATCGACGCCGGTGGGCGCCGAACTTCCGATCAACGTGGAACTCAAAGTGACCGAAACCACGCCGGGCGTGCGCGGCGATACCGCCACAAGCGGCACGAAACCAGCTGTCGTCGAAACCGGCGCATCGGTCAACGTTCCCCTCTTTATTAACGAAGGCGATGTCATCCGTGTGGATACTCGCACTGGCGCATACCTTGAACGCGTGAAACAGTGATGCCGAAAAAACACACAACACGAAAAGTTCATCAGTCGGGAGCATCCATGGACATTAAGTTCGTTCAGCAGCTCGTTGCAATGATTGAAAAAAGCAATGTCCATGAGATTGAACTCGAGGCGAAAGGCGTCAAGATCCGCGTGACGAAGAACTCAGGCGGGGGCGCAAGCCTGGCGCCGGGAGCGACGCCGTATCCGATGATGATGTCTCCGCAGATGTTCGCGCCTCAGGCGCCGCCGCCAACGGCGGTCATCACGACCGAAGCCGCGGCTGTACCGGCGGTCCAGGATAAGAAATACAAGGAGATCAAATCTCCGATCGTCGGAACGTTCTATCGCTCTCCTTCACCTGATGCCGAACCGTACACCGAAGTCGGCAGCCAGATCAAGCCGGGCGCCGTGTTGTGCATCATCGAAGCAATGAAGCTGATGAACGAGATTGAAGCCGACATTGCCGGCACCATCGTCAAGGTCTGTGTTGAGAACGGCAAACCTGTCGAATACAACCAGGTCCTGTTCCTCGTCGAACCGTAATCGCTCCCGAAGAAAAAGGACATCACTACATTTGATCAATAAAATTCTCATAGCGAATCGGGGTGAGATCGCTCTTCGCATCATTCGCGCCTGTCGTGAAATGGGCATCGCGACTGTTGCGGTCTACTCCGAAGCGGACAGGGAGTCGCTCCACGTGCGCTTCGCCGACGAGGCGATCTGCATCGGTCCGGCTGCGAGCAGGGAAAGTTATCTCAACATTCCCCGCATCCTGTCGGCCGCGGAGATCACGGATGCCGATGCGGTTCATCCCGGATACGGATTCCTCGCCGAGAACGCGAACTTCGCTGAGATCTGCATTTCATCCGGTCTCACATTTATCGGGCCCCGTCCCGAGATGATCACATCGATGGGCGACAAGGCCTTCGCCAAAGAAACCATGCGAAAAGCCGGCGTGCCGGTTGTGCCGGGTTCGGACGGCGTGGTGTCGGATCTGACCACAGCCAAAGCCATCGTTCAGACGACGGGCTATCCGGCGATCGTGAAGGCATCGGCGGGCGGCGGCGGCAAAGGCATGCGCATCGTCCGTTCCGATGACGAACTTGAGAAGGCATTCACCATGGCGCGGGCCGAAGCCGAGAACGCATTCGGCAACGCCGATGTCTACATTGAAAAATATCTCGAGCAGCCGCGGCATATCGAGATACAGATTCTGGGCGACCAGTACGGCAACGTGATCCATCTGGGCGAGCGCGACTGTTCGGTGCAGCGCCGGCACCAGAAGCTCATCGAAGAATCGCCATCGCCTGCGGTCGATGCCGATCTGCGCGAGCGCATGGGATCCGCCGCTGTCAAAGGTGCAAAAAGCGTGAAATATCTCGGCGCCGGAACGATCGAGTTTCTGCTCGATCGGGACGGAAGTTTTTATTTCATGGAAATGAACACGCGCATACAGGTCGAGCATCCCGTGACTGAATTCGTTTCGGGCTTCGATCTGATCAAGGCGCAGATCGATATCGCAAACGGAAAGCGCATCCCGCACCGGAAGGTTAAAGTCAGCGGACATTCGATCGAGTGCCGCATCAACGCCGAAGATCCCCAGCACGATTTCCGTCCTTCGCCGGGAAAGATCACGGGACTTCATTTCCCGGGCGGGCCCGGTGTGCGTGTCGATTCGCATACGTACGTCGGATATTCGATCCCGGCACATTACGACTCGCTTGTCGCGAAGATCATCGTTCATGCGCCGACGCGCGCCGAGGCGATCGACAAGATGCGCGGCGCCCTGGATGAATGCGTCATCGAAGGCATCCACACGACGATCTCGTTTCAGAAAAAAGTCATGCGCGACGCGCGGTTCTTCAGCGGTGATTTCGACACAAAATTTCTTGAAGGATTTGAATTTAAAGATTAATGCTGTCACCAACTTTATCAGAAAGGCATTCTCATGAATCTTCCCGAAAACATACTGTACACAAAAGACCACGAATGGATCCATGTTGAAGACGGCATCGGGGTGGTCGGCATCACGGATTACGCGCAAGGCGAATTGGGTGATATCGTTTTCGTCGAAGTGCCGCCGATCGGACGGAAAGTCGACGCGGGTCAGGTGTTCGGGACCGTCGAAGCGGTGAAAGCCGTCTCCGATCTGTACTCGCCGGTGACGGGCGAGATCGTCGAGGTGAACAAGGAGATCCAGGATACGCCCGAGCTTGTGAACAAGGAACCCTACGAACGCGGGTGGATGATCAAAGTGAAACTCGACAATCCGGCTGAAACAGGCGCGCTCCTTGACACGGCCGCATACAAGAACCTGATCGCAAAGTAATATGGATCACAATTAACGTGCAGCCAAAAAAAAATTCGAAGGCGTCCATTATCAGCGAATAATGACGCCTTCTTTATTTTTACGGAATTTTTCATGGAACATCATCACGCAGTGTGGAACGAAAAGACGACAGTGGCGCTTTCGTCGATCGGCGGCGCCGTTGTCATCACTGGCATGAAGATCGTCGTCGGCATCATGACGGGAAGCCTTGGCATTCTTGCCGAAGCGGCGCACTCGGGACTCGATTTCGTGGCCGCCTTGATCACGTTTGCCGCCGTGAAAATTTCGGACCGACCGGCTGACAAGTCGCACCGGTACGGCCATGGCAAGGTCGAAAACATTTCGGCGCTCGCCGAGACGCTTCTGTTGCTCGTCACCTGCGCATGGATCATCTACGAGGCGGTCGAGCGTCTCACGGGAAAGTCGGTGCAGGTCGACGTCGGCATCTGGAGCTTCATCGTGATGGCGGTGTCGATCGTCGTCGATTATTCGCGCTCGCGCGCGCTCTACCGTGTGGCGAAGAAGTACAACAGCCAGGCGCTCGAAGCCGATGCGCTGCATTTCAAAACCGATATCTGGAGCTCGAGCGTGGTCATCCTCGGTCTCGTGCTCACGTATTTCAAGGCCCCCATCGCCGACAGCGCGGCCGCATTGGTTGTGGCCGTCATTGTCGTGTTCGTGAGCCTTGAACTCGGCAAGCGCACGATTGACGATCTTGTGGATAAGGCTCCTCGCGGCATGGAAGAGGAGGTCGAACGCATCGTCACGGCCGTGCCCGGCGTTCATCGGACGGATAAAGTGCGCGTGCGCTCCGTTGGCGCCAAGAAATTCATTGACCTCACCGTCCAAATAGCGCGCACGCTGCCGTTTGCCATCGCGCACGACCTCGTGCATTCGGCCGAACTCGCACTGCAGAAAGTGTATCCCGACACAGATATCATCATCCATCCCGAACCTGTCGAGACACTCGATGAAACGATCATCGACAAGGTGAAGCTGCTGCTGAGCCGTGAGCGGCTCACGGCGCACGATGTGCAGGTCTTCGAGGTCCATGGCCGCTACCAGATCGAATTCCAGCTTGAATTCGTTCCCGATGAAAAATTCGTTCACGCTCACGAACGTGTGAGCCGGCTCGAAGCAATGATTAAGGAACAAATTCCCAATGTGCAGACCGTGATCATACACATCGAGGACTCGCGCGAAAATGTCGTCGTCTCGAATGATGTCACTGCAAGCGCGCAGAAACTCAGCCGGCAGCTCATCGCCGTCGCGATGACCGACGCCGAGCTGATCGACTGCCAGGTGCTTTCGGTGCTCGAATCAAATGGCGAGTATCGGGTGTCTCTTGCCTGCACGGTCGACAACAGACACTCGCTCGAACATGTGCACGAAATATCGACGATGATCGAGAACAGGATCCGCGTCGAGTTTCCTTTCATCAAGGAAGTCACAATCCATGCAGAACCCAATTAAGTATACATGCATCGTCTTTGATATGGACGGGACGCTCACGCAGACCAACCAGTTGATCTACGACGCGTTCAATCTTGTCGCCGAAAAATATCTCGGCAGGCGGCTCCCGCCCGAAGAGATCGTTACGTACTTCGGGCCGCCTGAAAAAGATGCCGTGCAGAACATGATCGGTCCCGAGCATATCGACGAGGCGATGGTTGAATATTACCGCTTTTATAACGAGCGCCACAATACGCTCGCATCGCTGTATCCCGGCATCCTCGAAATTCTCCGCTTCCTTCACGCGCAGGATGTGCTCGTCGCGCTTTTTACCGGCAAGGGAAGAAGGACGACCGATATCACGCTCGAGCTTTTCGAAATCGAGCGGTATTTCGACATCACGATTACCGGCGACGACGTCGATGGCGAGTTCAAGCCCTCAGGCGACGGGATCCGCCGCATTATTTCACGCTTCAATCTTGTTCCCTCCCAGGTGCTGATGGTCGGCGATTCGGTGGGCGACGTCCTGGCCGCTCGCGAGGCCGGCACGGATGTCGCATCGGTTGTCTGGGACTCGTATGGCAAGCATGAGGTGCTGAAGCTGAACGCCGATTATGTTTTTGAAAACGTCGATGAGCTGCATACCTGGCTTGTCTCACTCTATTCGAAATAAATCCGGAGATCACTGATGAAACATACGCTTGCGATGTTGTTGTTGATGCTCGTCGGAACGGCTGCCGTGCGCGCACAGCAGTCTGCTGAAATTTTCGGTCTTCGTGTGTATGCAAACAACGACGAATATCTGCCGCCCATCATTACGCTCGGCTCTCAAGTTGTCACAATCGAGTTCGATGTCGCCACACCGACGGCGGCGAACTATCAGATCATTTTCCAGCACGCGACGAAGGATTGGGAACCGGAAAACAACGCGTTCCTGAACTCGCCGCTGCGCGACAGAAGCCAGCGTCTCCAATATACGGCAAGCCCGGGCGGTGTGCGGACGTACACGTTTCACTTCAGGAATTCGTTCCCCGATCCCGACGGCGTGGTGCAGCTGCCGTATTCGGGCAATTACATTTTCCGCATCGTGAACACGAACGACGACAAGACGACGCTTGCCGAAGGCCGTTTCATCGCCGTTGAAAAGACGCTTCCCGTCTCGTTGAAAATCGCGAACAAGTACTATCCTTCGGCCACCAATCCGATGAACCAGCGGCTCTATGCGGCGGTGGATGTGGATGCCGAGGCAATCACGAAAAACGGATCGGACGATCATAATTTCATGCATCAGTTCATCAAATCTGTCTACATCTTCCAGAACTGGACGCTCGAACGGCCGTTCCGTATCGAAGTCGATGATCAGGATCCCGACACGTTCGTTGATAATTTCATGCTGCCGAAAAAAAGATTCTGGATCCGCTCGATCCCTGCGGGGAATGAATATCGGAGGCTCGATCTGTCGTCCGTGAAATACTATCCGAACAACCAGCCGGTGCGTTTGGTGGACGGTCCGGACCAGTCGCGGATGCAATGGCAGGGGAAGAGCGATGCGAACGGGGCGGCGAAGCTCCGTCCGTTCACGGGTATCAACAGCGAGTACCTCGATGTTGAGCTCAGGCTGAAGCTCGCCTCGCGTGCAAGCCAGGATGTGTTTCTTGTCGGCGCGATGACGAATTGGGAAGTGCTGCCTGAGAATAAGCTCGTCTTCGACGAGGCCTCGGGCGTGTATTCGCTGCACAAATGGATACGTCGCGGCGTGTACGATTATCAATATGTGCTTGGCACGGTGGACGAATCGGGCAATGTCGCAAATCAGGACTGGATCTCGCTTGAGGGAAACGACTGGCGCACGATCAGCCGCTATACGGCCGTCGTCTATTATAGAGACGATCGCTTCGGAGGATTCGACCGGGCGATCGGCATGGCAGTCGCGAAGAGTCCCGGCGGCACAGACGAAACTCAATGATTGAACGAAGTAGGGCGAAATGCTATTTCAGCAGTACGTGGAGGGCGAAATGCTATTTCGCCTGCGGTCCGACGGACCGCGTTGCTGTTATCGATTGGGCGAGATGACATCTCGCCCTACAATTTAAAAAAAACATACTGTCAATGGAAAACAAAATCAATGTCGGCGTGATCGGGGTGGGACATCTCGGGGCGCTTCATGCAAAAATGTACGCGGCAATCGACTCGGCGAACTTCGTCGGCGTGTATGATGTGAACCAGGAGCGGTGCCGTGAGGTTGCCGCCATGTATCAGATCGCGGCATTCGGCACGATCGACGAACTTCTCACCGCTGTCGATGCGGTGTCGATCGCCACGGTGACCACGCATCATTACGAGACTGCGAAGCAGGCGCTCGATGCGGGCAGGCATATCCTGATTGAAAAGCCGATGACAACGACGATCACCGAGGCTGAAGAGCTCAATGCGCTCGCAAAAGAAAAAGGCCTCCTCATACAAGTCGGACATATCGAGCGGTTCAATCCGGCGATTCTTTCACTCGAAGAGTACAGGCTCGCCCCGATGTTCATTGAGTCGCACCGTCTCGCGCAGTTCAATCCGCGCGGCACGGATGTGGCCGTCGTGCTCGATCTGATGATCCACGACATCGATATCATTTTGAGTCTCGTGGATTCTCCGGTTTCGAAGATCGAGGCCAACGGTATTTCTGTCGTCTCCGATTCGGCCGATATTGCCAATGCGCGGCTGCAGTTCGCAAACGGCTGTGTGGCAAACGTGACAGCAAGCCGCATCTCGCAGAAGAAGATGAGGAAGATGCGCATGTTCCAGTCGAATGCGTACATCTCGATCGATTTTCTCAAGGGACAATCGGAAGTGTTCAGGCTCGGCGATCCGAACGATCCGGTTTCGAATTCGACGATGATGCTCGGAGAGATCGAGCGGGGAAAGAAGAAGCGGACGATCATTTACGAGCATCTCGAGCAGAAGGATGTGAATGCGTTGAAATGCGAACTCGAATCGTTTCTCAGCGCAATCGCCGCGCAGCGCCGGCCGATTGTCTCGGGCGAGGACGGGCAGCGCGCGCTTGAAGTGGCGCAGGAGATCATGAAACAGATACAGGTGCTTCATTACGGAGATGAATAAGGCGGGATGACGAAGAAGATCGACATAACACAAGACGTGATTAAAAAAATCGGCGCGCTTGCTGACGAACTGGGTATCGAGGCGTATGTGGTGGGCGGCTACGTGAGAGACGCGCTGCTGGGAAAGATCGTGAACGACATCGATGTACTCGTGATCGGCAGCGGCGTTGAGTTCGCAAAATCGGTTGGGAAAAAATTCGGCAGAAACCGGATCGTCCTCTATGAGCGATTCGGCACGGCGATGATGACGCTCGACGATCTGAAAATCGAGTTCGTCGGCGCGCGCAAGGAGAGCTACAACCACGAATCCAGAAATCCGGTCGTCGAGACAGGCACGCTCTACGACGATTTATCGAGACGCGACTTCACCGTGAATGCGCTGGCCGCATCGATCAATCGTTCGACGTGGGGAACAGTGACCGATTATTTCGACGGCGCGGAGGATCTTGCGCTGAAGATGATCCGCACGCCTCTCGATCCGGCGAAGACGTTCGACGACGATCCGCTTCGCATTATGCGGGCCATTCGCTTTGCATCGAAGCTCGGATTCACGATCGCGCAGGACACGCTCAATGCGATCCCGCCGATGGCCGAGCGGCTGTCGATCATTTCGCAGGAGCGCATCACCGACGAATTCATGAAGATCATGTCGAGTCCGAAACCGTCCGTCGGTCTGCGTCTGTTGAACGACGCGGGCATCTTGAAGATCATCTTCCCCGAATTCGCCGAGCTTGCGGGCGTTGATCAGCGCAAGGATTTTCATCATAAGGACGTGTTCCTCCACACATGCACCGTGGTCGATAATGTGGCTGAGGCGACAGATCACATTCAGCTTCGCATGGCGGCGCTGCTGCACGACATCGCGAAACCGAAGACGAAGAAATTCATCGAGGGCATCGGCTGGACGTTTCATGGGCATGAGGAGCTCGGCGCCCGCATGGTGAAAAATATTTACAAGCGCTTCCGTCTGCCGATGGATGATATTCCGTATGTCGAAAAACTTGTGCGGCTGCATCTGCGTCCGATCTCGCTCGTGGACGACGGGGTGACCGATTCGGCCGTGCGCAGGCTCTTGTTCGAGGCGGGAGAACTGATCGACGATTTGATGACGCTCTGCAGGGCCGATATTACGTCGAAGAATCCAAGACTTGTCTCTAAATACACGGATAATTACGACCGCGTGCTTGAAAAAATGAAGGAAGTGGAGGAAAAAGACCGATTGCGCGCCTTCCAGCCTCCTGTGCGCGGTGATGAGATCATGGCGGTCTGCGGACTTGAGCCCGGCAAGCTGATCGGCATCCTGAAAACGAGGATCGAGGATGCAATCATGGAAGGAGAAATACCGAACGAGCACGATCCGGCCCTTGCCTACCTGCTTTCGATAAAAGACGATGTGATACGAAATTACTCCCGGTAGACTAAACCAATCCGCCGAATGTGTGTCTAATAACCGGCACAGAGACTTTTCTTCTGCAAAGAAAACGTACATTTTTGAAACTTTCCATCGATATTCTCGTTAATATTCTACAGTGAATCCACTAACATCCTTCTATTTGGAGACGGCTGCATGAAACTGACTCAGATATTTACATTCCTTCTTCTTGCCGCAACAATCACGGCTACTGCGCAGGAAAAACCGGCCTTCACATTACAGCAGGCAATCACAACATCGCTTGACAAGAACTTCAATGTGATCAGTTCACAAAGCACATATGAATCGCAGAAAAGTTCTGTGATGTCGGCCTATGGAAATTTTCTGCCGTCTCTCAGCGCTTCGGCGGGTTGGAATCGCAGCCAGACATGGCAGCCCGCAGGCGTGAATTATCAGGATATCGGAGGCATTCAGGTGCCGATCGGCGTGACATCGGGTATCTCCACACGGAATAATTTCAGCGCAGGCTTGAACGCCGGCGTGACACTGTTCGACGGCTTTGCGACACCGGCACGGCTCAGCCGAGCGCTCCTGAATGAGGACGCAGCCGAGCAGAATCTTGTGCGCACACGCCAAAGCGTCGTCTATCAGACACAGGGACTCTACCTGAATGTGCTTCGCACGAAATCGCTCGTGAAAGTGAATGAAGATAACTTAAAGACGAGCCGCCAGCAGCTTGACCGCATCGTTGAATCGAACAAAGTGGGCGCTGTGGCGCTTGCAGATGTGTACCGCCAGCAGGTAACAACGGCGAATGCGGAACTCGCACTCATCCAGGCGCAGGCTACGTATGAGAACGCCAAAACGTCGCTGCTGTCGTACTTGTCCCTTGACGTGTTTAGCGAATATGATTATTCCGACGCATCAATCGAGAACGAAGCGAAGGCTCTCGACTACAATCAATTGAAGGCACAGTATTCAGACTACAACAAGCTCGTGTCGCAGGCGCTGGAGATTCGTCCCGACTATAAATCGGCCATGCTGGCAAAGGAAGGTTCGGACCAGGATGTGACATCGGCACGCAGCGGCTACTGGCCCACCGTGTCGGCAAACGCTTCATACTCGTACAGCAACACCGAACTCGCCAAGCTGAACGATTATAAGTCGCTGAACTATGGTCTCAACATCAGCCTGCCGATCTTCAACGGATTCAGGACGAGCGTTGCCACACAGCAGGCGCAGCTTAGCGCGCAGATTGCCGACGAGCAGGTTCGTCAGACGCAGCGCCAGGTGCAGTCCGATGTGAAGAAGGCGTTGCTCGATCTCGAATCGGCTTACAAGCAATTGGATGTGACAGTGAAGAATTTACAGTCCGCCGCCGAAGATCAGCGCATCGCCAACGAACGCTACACGCTCGGCGCAGGCACGCTGCTCGACAATCTCACGGCGCAGGCGAACTATACCAAGGCGCAGAGCGACAATGTGAACGCAGCATACAATTATGTTTACGCAAAGCAGGAAATGAAGTACGTAATCGGCGCTGACAAATATTAAAACCGGATTTTATCAACTCTATACGTGTGCTTGAAAAACCAAGGAGAGTCCTATGGCAACAAATGGTAAGGCAAAAAAGAATAAGCGAAAGATCTTTATTTTTTCCGGCATCGGTGCTGTGGTGGTTGTGCTGATCCTCGTTGTTGTCCTGGGCAGTAAGAAAGAGACGGTCATCACCGTGCAGACCGAAAAAGCCTCCAAACGCTCGATCACACAGATTGTCACGGCATCGGGCAAGATACAGCCCGAGACGATGGTGAAGATCAACGCCGAGGTCAGCGGCGAAATCACGCAGCTGCCGGTGAAGGAAGGCGATCGTGTGAAGAAGGGCGACCTCCTTGTGCGCATCAAACCCGATCAGTACCAGGCGCAGGTCGACCGCGCGCAAGCGGGACTGGCGTCTGCGAAATCAAATCTGTCGATGTCAGAAGCCAATCTCGAAAAATCGAACTCCGAATACAAGCGGGCTCAGGAGCTGTTCGGAAAGAAATTATTGTCCGATCAGGACTTCATTGCGGCCAAAACATCGTACCAGGCCGCAAAGAGCCAGTATGAATCGGCTCAGGCGGGCGTGGCGCAGGCGAACGCGTCGCTTCGCGATGCGAAGGAAAGTCTCTTTAAGACGACGATCTATGCTCCGATGGACGGAACGATCTCGCAGCTCAATTCGGAACTCGGCGAACGCGTGAGCGGCTCGTCATTCACGCAGGGCACTGAAATCATGACGGTGGCGGATCTTGCGATGATGGAAGCCCGCGTGGACGTGGGCGAGAACGACGTCGTGTTGATCCATATCGGCGACACCGCCCGCGTGACTGTGGACGCCTATTCGGATAAGAAGCTGAAAGGCATTGTCTACGAGATCGCCAACACGGCCAAGACAAAGGGACTCGGACAGCAGGATGAGGTCACGAACTTCGTCGTCAAGATCCGCGTTTTAGATAAAGATGTGGCGTTGCGTCCCGGCATGTCGATGTCTTCCGATATCGAAACAATGACAAAGCGCAACGCTCTTTCCGTGCCGATTCAGAGCGTGACCACGCGTGTGCCGAAACAGAAGGAAGGCGAGAAGAAGGATACGCTTCAGCAGAAGTCGATGGATAAGCCGGTCGAAGTGGTCTTCACTGTCGACGGGGGCAAGGCCAAGACACTTGCAGTGAAGCGCGGCATCAACGACGACGCCTATGTCGAGATCACATCGGGTGTGAATGAAAACACCGAGATCATTTCGGGCAGCTATAAGGCGATCAATCGCGATCTCGAAGACGGCGCATCGATCAAAGTGGACAACACCGTCAAGAAGTTCGGCATGGGAAAGAAGGAAGAATCGAAGTAACCGTCTAATCGTGCAGTGGCATTCAAGTGAACCCTTCCAACGAATCGGTGAGAGCAGTATGGCCAACGTCATTAATATCAAGAACATCAGTAAAACCTATGTCATGGGAACGGAAGAAGTGCACGCGCTTCAGGACGTCTCCCTCCAGATCAGTCGCGGTGAATATGTCGCGCTCATGGGTCCCTCGGGATCGGGCAAGTCGACGCTGATGAACATCATCGGCTGTCTCGATACGCCGACAAGCGGACTCTACGAGTTCACGGGCGTAAACGTGAGCGATATGAACGACAACGAGCTGGCGAAGATACGCAACAAGGAGATCGGGTTCGTCTTCCAGACATTCAACCTGATCCCGCGATCGAACGCCCTGCATAATGTCGAACTGCCGCTCGTCTACGCGGGCGTGCATGCAAGCGAGCGACGCGAGCTGGCGACGAATGCGCTGACGCATGTGAAACTTGCGGACCGCATGATGCACAAGCCGAACGAGCTTTCGGGCGGACAACGCCAGCGTGTTGCAATTGCGCGCGCGCTTGTGACGAAGCCCTCGATCATTCTTGCCGACGAGCCGACGGGTAACCTCGACTCGAAGACCGGTGAGGATATCATGGCGCTCTTCAACGAGCTGCATCAGCAGGGCAACACGATCATTCTTGTGACGCACGAGCCGGATATTGCCGAGCACGCGCATCGCACGATCCGTCTGCGCGACGGGCGCATTGAAGGTGATGAGCCCGTGCCGGCCGAGAGGCGCCGTGTTCCAAAGGCTGCCGGAGTTGTGTTGTAAATCGCTGGAACGCGAGTAGGGCGAAATGGCATTTCGCCCTACTCTATATTTAAATGGAGACGTTATTGTTGCGAGAGCAGCGAAAAAGTTTTGAGAGAGAACACCATGACACTCTATGATTTTGCAAATGAAGTGAAGGAAGGCCTGCTCATATCGCTGCAGGCGATACGGGCCAACAAGATGCGCTCGGTGCTCACGACGCTCGGCATCGTCATCGGCATTGTGTCTGTGACGCTCATGGGCACGGCGATCGAGGGACTCTCGCGTACGGTCGACGACAGCATCTCGAAGATC
>DATGXR010000174.1:0-15772 GCA_035298825.1 Bacteroidota bacterium | reverse complement strand
CACATCGTCTCCGGCTCGTTTACCGGCAGCATTTTCCTTCCGTCGAAGCGGACATTGAGCGTCAAGAAAAAATGGATCGGCTTCATCGCTCACGCGCGCGGATTTCTCGTTGTCGACGATGGCGCCAGGCAGGCGCTTGTCAAAAAGAATAAAAGCCTGCTTCCCTCGGGCATCACCGAAGTGCATGGCAGCTTTTCGGCAAATGACACGATTTCTGTACGCGATCTGGCCGGAGTTGAAATCGCCCGCGGCGTGACGGCATATGCCTCGGCGGAGATCGACGTGATCAAAGGAAAACGATCGACCGAAGCGGGGCGACTCCTTGGGCGCGAATCAGCCGCCGAAGTGATCCATAAGGATAATCTTGTCGTAATCGGAGATAAATGATGAACATTCATACGGTGGAATCGACAGCGCGCGCAGTGCGCAAGGTGTCGACCGCGCTCAGTGCGGCGCCCGTCGTCATTCGCAACGAAGCGCTGACTGCGCTCATGTCGCGGCTTCAGTCGGGCGCGCGAAAGATCATTGCTGCGAATTCAAAAGACCTCCGCGCAGCCCGGGAAAAAGGCCTGGCGCCCGTGCTGATCGAACGACTCACACTCGACGAACGACGGATCGGACAGATGATCGCCGGCGTCGGTGAGATCATCGCACTGCCCGATCCCACCGGGAAAATGCTTGACCGCGTCGATCGTCCCAACGGACTCGTCATCGAAAAAGTCAGCGTGCCGCTCGGCGTCATCGGCATCATCTACGAATCGCGGCCGAATGTGACGATCGACGCCTCGGCCCTGTGCATCAAATCGGGCAACGCCGTCGTGCTGCGCGGCGGGTCCGAAGCGTTTCATTCGAACCGGATGCTTGTCTCGATCCTGAAGAAAGCGCTGAGCGACGTCGGACTTCCCGCGCAGTGCGTCGGATTCATCGATACGACGGACAGGAAGGCCGTGCTCGAAATGGTCGCGCAGGATGCATCGATCGACGTCATCATTCCCCGGGGAAGCCAAAAGCTCATCTCGCTCATCCGGCAACACGCAACCGTCCCGGTGATCGCGCATGGCGAGGGCAACTGCCATATCTACGTCGATGACGACGCCGATCTTGCAATGGCGGAAGAGATCGTGTTCAATGCGAAAGTGCAGCGGCCATCGGTATGCAATGCCGCTGAAAAACTGCTCGTCCATGCATCGGTCGCGCACCGGTTCCTGCCGCGCATCACGTCACGCCTGCAGTCTGCGGGTGTGACCGTCAAGGGCGACAGCGCCGCGCGACGCATCGTGCGTTCGATCGTCCCCGTCCCCGCTTCCGACTGGAGCCGTGAATATCTTGATCTCATCATCGCCGTCAAGATTGTACACGGAGTCGATGAAGCGATCGCGCATATCGCCCGATACGGATCGCACCATTCAGACGCGATTGTGACATCGAACGAGGATCATGCAGATCGTTTCCTGAAACATGTCGATTCGGCTGCGGTCTATGTCAACGCGTCAACGAGGTTTACGGACGGATTCGAATTCGGTCTCGGGGCTGAAATGGGGATCAGTACGCAGAAGCTTCATGCCCGCGGACCGATGGGACTTGCGGAACTCACAACGGTGAAATATATCGTACGCGGCACGGGACAGATCCGCGTCTGAGGCCATCTGCCATCTACAGCGTGGCAACCTTGTTCAGCAGCAGATCGACGCACGAGTTCCAGTCGTATCGGCGCAACGCCTCGGTGTGTCCGCTGCGCGCAAGCTCTCGGCTCAGTTCATTGTCGCCGAGCACGCGCCGCAGCGCGCGGGCAAGCGAGATTTCATCGTGCGGAGCGATGAGCAGACCGGTCTTGTTGTTCGTGATGATCTCGGGCACGCCTCCCGCATTTGTCGCAATGATCGTTTTTTCCATGGCCATCGCTTCGATGAGCACGAGGCCGTACGTTTCGGAAAATGACGGAAGCGCCAGAATGTCGATCGCCGCCATCAGCTTCGGTACTTCGTCCGTGAACTTCATGAAACGCACGAACGATCCCACACCGAGATCCCTGCACAACGCATCCAAATACTTCCGATAGCCTGGTTCGCGCTCCGTCTCCTCGCCCGCGATGAGGAACAGGACATTCGAATGTTCCTTCACGACCTCGGGAATCGCGCGGAGCAGCACATCCTGCCCCTTTTGAGGATCGAGGCGGCCGACCACACAGACGATCTTTTTCTCCGCCGGCAGCGCAAAATACTCGCGCGCCTCGGCGCTGTTGAAACACGAAGGATTGAATCGTGCGAGATCCGTTCCCAAGGGCACGACGGTCACCTTTTCGCGCGGGATGCGCGTGAACGCGAGGACTTCATTTTTCATGCTTTGCGTCAACGAGATCCACAGTGAGAGCTTTGAATAGATCCACGTGTGAATGAGGTCCCGCTTGTCGTACTGCGATCTCATCTGCTGATAGAAAACGAGCTTGATTGAAGGGAAAAACAGCGAGGCGATCGATGCAATGTTGATATCCTGCGATCTCATGAGCACCGCCACCTCGATCCGGTGCTCCTGCAAGAGACGCGACAGTTTCAGCGATGTTGCAAGATCGAAATATTTCCAGCGCGGGGCCAGGATGGCTGTATCAACATTCGTCGCACGCGCGCGCTCTTCAAACGGGGATCCCGGAGGAACGATGAGCAGTGTCGACATGCCTTTGCTGCACATCGTCTCTGATAACCGCAACGTCGAGAGTTCGAGTCCCCCGAGTGAATAGGAAAAACAGATGAGTGCGATTCGTTTGTTCGGAATTTCCATGAGCGTCCCCCTCCCTGCGCCTGCGTGATGGTGAAGTGAAGATTGGACACACGATGCAAAAAAAAGTTTAACGTGAAGACGAAAAAAAACAAACGATCTGACGTGACGCGCGGACGCGATTACCTGATTCCCCGTTTCTTTTTTTCGATGATGACCTGAATATCCACGCGCGCCGTGCACACGGGACACAGATAACTGCCTGTCGTCTCGTTGCGGTCGGGTTCAACCGTCTTGCCGCAGTTCGGACATTTGACAGTAAACGGCTTTTCAGATTTTTTCTTTCCCATACGATGCTCAGTCCTTCGGCAGGTGGTCGGGACCGTGTGCGAATTTGTGCTTGTATTGAGGGTACAGCTTTCCGGCGCAATCGGGACAGATGCCATGCGAGAATTGGGCATCGGAATGCTTGATGAGATATGTTTCGAGAATGTTCCAGTATCCTTCGTCATCGCGAATTTTTTTGCAGGATGAACAGATCGGAATGAGGCCGCCGAGCGTCTTCACATTTTCAAGCGCCGCCTTCAGCTCCGTCAGCAGCAGTTCGCGCTGTTCGATCTCGTGTTTCAATTCCCTGTTCGCCGTTTCAATCTGCTCGTTGCGCTCCTTCAGGATTTCCTGCTGGCGAAGGATCTCGTCGTTGGCTTCCTTGAGCTTCGTGTTCTTCTGCCGCACAACCTCCGCCTCGCGTCGATGCTGCTCGATCATCAGCCGACGGCGCTGCCGCCGCTGGGCGTATTCAAGAACTCCGGCCAGAAGCGATCCCAAGGCGATGATATACAAGACATACGCCCACCACGTCCGCCAGAACGGCGGTTTCACGATGATCACAAGCGATGTGACATCCGGATTCCACACGCCATCATTGTTCGACCCTGTCACACGAAAGACATATTCCCCGGGCAGCAGGTTCGTGTACGACGCCTTGCGGTCTGTTCCTGACTGAATCCATTCCTTGTCAAAACCCACAAGCTGATACTTGTACTGATTCAGCTCCGGCTTCCGATAGTTCAACGCGACGAATTCAAGCGAGATCGAATTTTCATCGTATGACAAGACGATGCTTTTCTTCATCGACATCGCCGTGTCGAAATGCGCGCGCTTGTTGAAGATGCTCAGCGAAACGATATAGACCGGAGGGACGAATCGGTTGTCGCGAATTTTGTCGGGATTGAACACATTCAGACCGAAATTTCCCCCGAAGAAAACAGTGCCTGCGCGGTCTTTGAAACTCGAGTTTAAATTGAACTCCTCGCCCTGAAGTCCGGCTGCCGTTGTATAGTTGCGAAAACTTTCCGTTGCCGGATTGAGACACGACACGCCGCGGTTCGTCGTGATCCAGATATTGCCTCGTCCGTCGGCCTGGAGACCGAAAATCGTATTATTCGTCAGCCCGTCGATTTCGCGATACGCTTTAAATTGTTCCGTGCGCGGATCGAATTTGTTGATGCCGCCGCCATACGTACCGATCCAGAGCATGCCGCGCTGATCCTCGATGATGGGCGCGGCAAGGTCGTTGCTCACACTGTGCGGATTGTTCGGATCGTGCGGATAGTTTTTAAAACCGTCCGTCCTCCGGTCGTACCTACTGATCCCCGCTCCGTACGTTCCTATCCACAACGTGCCCGAATGATCGACGCAGAGCGAACGGATGTTCTCGCTCCCGATGCTGCGCGGATTATTCTTGTCGGGAAGATACGTCTTGAACGCCTGCCGCTGACGGTCGTATGAAACGAGGCCGTCGGATGTGCCGAACCACAGGATGCCTGATGAATCCTCGGCGATCACACGCACGTTCAGCGAGGCGATACCGCGCGGATATTTCGTTTCGTTGGAGAACCTGCCGGCGCGTTTTGTGCGGCGATCGAACGTATTCAACCCTTTGCGCGTGCCGATCCACATCACACCCTTCGAGTCTTCGAAGATGGAGAGGATATAATTGTCGTTCAGCGTTGTGCTGTTCGACGCATCGGCTGTGTACTTTTCGTTCGCGCCGGTCGAAAGGTTGTAGATGTTCAATCCCTTGGTCGATCCGATCCAGACCAGGCCGCTGCGATCCCTGCAGATCGCCCGCATATTATTGTCCGTAAAAAGCGATGTATTTGGAATTTCATTCCTGTACGTCTGAAAATGCTCGCCTTCAGGATCGTATCTGCAAATTCCATTTGTGTATGTGCCGATCCACAGGCATCCGATCTCATCGCGGTACAGCGCCATGATAAAGTCGCTGCTGATGCTTCGGGGATTGCGGATATCATTGCGCCAAGCAGTGATCGTTCCGGACTCCGGATGAAGGAATTGCAGTCCCCCGCCGAAGGTGCCGAACAGAATCCGGCCATGCTTGTCTTCCGAAATCGTGAGCACGGTCAACGTGTCCATCCGGTTATCGGATAGAACGATGGGTTTCGTATAATACGTACATCGGCCGGATGATCTGTCGAACTGCGCAATGCCGTCGTACATCGTGCCGATCCAGAACCGTCCCTTCGAGTCCTCATAGAGCGACATGATATTATTATCGCGCAACGACCCGGGTTGTGTTTTATCAACCTGATACAAGACGAATGAACCGGTCGACTCGACAAATCGGTCGAGGCCAGCGCCCTCTGTGCCAATCCACAGCACACCGGTCCTGTCGACATACAGCGTGCGTATCGCATTGACCGAGATGCTTGCATGATCCGCGGGATCATGCAAAAAATTTTTCACGCCGCTTCGATCGGCGCCGAAGCGGAAGAGTCCATAGAAGCGCGTTCCAACCCAGATGTTGCCGTGCGCGTCCTCGGCGAGCGATGTGACCACGATGCCGCGCGCCGGCACCGGCCCCTTGATCGGAAGCGAGACGTGCGTGAAATTATCCGTCGCCGGATTGTAGATGTCAAGGCCGCCCGATGTGCCGATCCAGATCAGCCCGTTCCTGTCCTGGATCATCGCCCTGATTGTATTTTGTACGAGTGACGTCGAATCATCCTGCTTGTTGCGGTACATCACAAACCGGTACCCGTCGTATTTGTTCAAACCGTCATCTGTACCGAACCAGAAAAATCCCTGCTTGTCACGAAGCATGGTCCAGACAGAATTCTGCGACAACCCTTCCACAACTGAAAAATGTGAAAATGCGGGCGCGACCTCTGCATGTGATGCATGCGTCGAGAACACACAGGCTGCAAGGATCAGGACGATTGATGAACGACACACGCGGGACATGAGATCGGTGGCTTTTTTTATATGAAATTACAGTTTCCCATCTTGAGGTGCAATCAGACGGTCAACTCCATTCACCCCAATATACACGAAAGTTCTTTTGTATGCTATGCGGAGGGAAAAAATAAACAGCACAGAGGGGCATTTTCAATGTGCATCCGAAGCGCTAATTACACAGTTGCGGGAGGAAAAGAGCCGCCCAGAAGCGGATTTTCGATGATCGACGCGTCGACGATCCATTCCTCCACCTGGCCTTCCTTGAGTCCGTTCAAAAAACGAGAAGGCATGGACAGCACGACGCCTGAACTGCGTTCGAACACCTCCATCGGATACGTGATGAACAGATAGTCCTTTGCGCGCGTACAGGCCACATAGAACAGGCGGGCTTCTTCTTCAAGCTCGTCCGGATCGTCCACGGAGCGAAGCGATGGAAACCGGCCGTCGAGCGCATTGATAATGAACACAGCCTTCCATTCGAGCCCCTTGGCACTGTGCACGGTTGAGAGCACAAGCACCTCCTCGTCGCTGCCGGGACTCTCGACCTCCGAAATGCTGTTTGTGGGCGGATCGAGCGCCAGATCGACGAGCAGCTGCTCCACCGAGTCGTACTGCTCGGAGATCGAGCCGAACATCTCGAGGTCCTTCTGTCGCTTGTTGTGATCGTCGTATACGTGTTTGAAAATCGGCGTGTAATATTCGATGATATGAAATACCTTCTCGGGCACGGGCATCGAGATCCGTGCGGTCTCCTTGAAGAGCGCGAACAGCGGCTCGAGCTGCTTCGGATAATCGTTGAAGCGTTTCCAAAATTCCTCCGACGCGTCATGCGAGCCGATGCGCTTCATGACGATGTCGTCGATGATCGATTCGGCCTTTCGCGGACCGATGCCTTCGATCAACAGCAGAATCCGGTTCCACGACACGACGTCCTTCGGATTCTGCAACACGCGCAGGTAGGCGATCAGATCCTTGATGTGCGCGGTTTCGATGAATTTGAATCCGCCGTATTTCACGAACGGAATATTCGCTTTCATGAGCTCGACCTCGAGCACATCCGACAGAAATCCGGAGCGGAAGAGCACGCCGATGTCGTCAAGCGGAATGCCCTCCTCGCGCAGTTCGAGAATTTTCTGCACGACAAAGCGCGCCTGCAACATTTCGGTTTCCGCCTTCACGATGATCGGAAGCGAGCCGCTTCTGTACGATTTCAGTTCTTTATAATACATGCGATATTTCCACGTGTTCGAATCGGCGCAGGAATGCCATCGAAGCGATGTGTCGCGCTGCGCGCATTCATTGCGAGAGTCTGAACGAATTTTTCATGATTGTGTTGGCGACGTCGAGGATCTGCTGGGTGCTCCTGTAATTCTCCTCGAGCTTGATGACAGTGCAGCCCGCAAACTCCTTCTCGAAATTCAGAATGTTCTCGATCGTCGATCCGCGGAATGAATAAATGCACTGCGCGTCGTCCCCGACAACCATCACATTCGTATGCACCGCGGTGAGCAGCTTCACTGCCGCCGACTGCAGGGCATTCGTGTCCTGATATTCGTCCACCATGATGTACTGATATTTCGACGAGATCCGATCGCGCACGTCCGCATGCGATTTCATGAGCCCGACCAGGTTCACAAGCAGATCGTCATAATCCATCTTATTGTTCGATTTCTTGAACCCGATGTACGCCTGGAACACGCTGTTGATGTCGTCAACATCATCCGCATAGCGGGGATAATCGCGCTCGATGATCTTCTCGACGGGCGTGGCTGTGTTGATCGAACGGCTGTAGATATCCAACAGCGTATGCTTCTGTGGAAACCGCCGCGCGCGTTCATCGAGCTTCAGCCGGCGGCGCACGACATTGATCGTGTCTTCGGCATCGGATTGATCGAGGATCGTGAAGTTCGAATCATATCCGACCAATTGCGCGTTCCGGCGAAGGATCATGTTGGCGAAGCTGTGAAACGTGCCGCCGGACACGCTGTCGCATCGGGCATCGAGCAGCTGCGTCGCACGGCTCAGCATCTCGCGCGCCGCCTTGCGCGTGAATGTCAGCAGCAGAATGCGCTCGGGTGCGACGCCGTTCTCGATCAGATACGACACGCGATACACAATCGTCCGCGTTTTCCCCGTGCCGGCGCCCGCGATCACAAGCAGCGGTCCCCGCGTCGTCGTCACCGCCGCGTACTGCGCCGGATTCAGATCGCGCTGATAATTGATCGCGTATGTCGGCGCAGGCTGAACGATGCGGAGATGTTCGTGAGGCAGCGGTTTTAATACGTATTTCTTCGTCGTCATGCGGAAACCATGGTTACAGATACCGTTCGGTGATGATGTTCATGTGATGGAGCAAATGACCGGCCAGGATGAACGACACAGCGCGAACAGTCATCGGCTTGCCGTTCGCCGTTCCTTTGCGCGTGAGCACTTCAGCGTCGAAGCTCTTCAACAGCGTGATCGATGCGCGCCGCACGGCTGTGAGCTCCTCGAGCAGATCGTCAATGCTGCGTGTGTTCGCGTTCGAATTCGCGACCCAGTCGTCCTGCTCGAATCCCGGCAGCGGCGTCCCATCCTTCCGCGCCAGCCAAAGCGCCCGATAGGCTAAGACGCGTTCCGTGTCGATGATGTGAAGGAGAATTTCCTTGATCGTCCATTTTCCCGGCGCATAGCGCCATGTCAGTTTCTCTTCCGGCGCCGATCGCAGAATCGCGAGCGCTGAAGCGAGATGTTCCTCGAGCAGCGCCGGAAGATCGCACCGGTCCGGCAGCAGTGAAATATACTGAATCGTATATGGTATGTATTCGCCTTCCAATGGTTTTTCAAAAAGTGTCATCAGCTGGTCTCCTTCTCTGTTTGCGAATTGCATGAAATATCTTGCGTTGTTTGTTTCCAGGAACCATTTGCGCTTTTCTTCGATTTCCCGCGGCAGCTCAAAGGCGTCGACCGCCTCGAGCGCGGCCGCGGCCTTCTCGCGCACCTCGGTCGTGTCAATTCCTTTGAGCGCTTCACAGTACAGGCTGAATGCGCTCACCCTTCGCCTCCAGGCTTCGTCTTCCCTGCCCTGAAGCCCGAGCACTTCCGATTCAGTGTCCAAAAGACCCGCCGCCACGGCAAACACGCGCCGATCCACCTCGGCCCATCGCCTGAGCGATTCGATCATCGCGTCATCTCCAAGCCTGACAAACACGTCCCACTCCAGTCCGATCAGGCGCGTGCCGCCTGTTCGTATTTCATCGAGCGCTTTCGGGTACTCCTTCTTCGTCTTGTAGAGGAGCGCCCGGAGAATGATCTGCATTGCCTGCTCGATCATACGCATGATATAGTCATATGTGTACATTTCAGGCAGGATCTTTCGTTTTCGTTGGCGGGGAAAAAGGTTCTTCTGTAATGTATCAAACATTCGCGTTTGAAACAACGGGCTCATCCGTCGATCCGATCGGCCAGAATGTTCATGCACGGATGTTCTTGCCTCACTCGGAAATTCTTGTTATAATAGTGCTGAAATTTCGTCATCGTCTTATCGAATATTTTGCGGGGTCGTCTCTTGACACTCTTTTCACCACTTACTCTTACGGCCCTTCTTGACCGGAGCATCCGGGAATTCGCCGATCTGCAGGCAATCGGATACGCAGCCGAAACGTACATGACATACAGGGAATTCGGCGATCAGGTCCATGGCTGCTCCGAAGTCCTCCGCTCTCGCGGTGTCTCCCCCGGCGACCGTGTGGCCATCATCGGCGAAAGCTCGCCCAACTGGGGCGTCGCGTATTTTGCCATCACCACGATGGGATGCGTCGCTGTTCCCGTGCTTCCCGATTTCCATCCGAGTGAAATGCATCACATCCTGCGCCATTCGGAATGCTCCGCCGTGTTCGTTTCGGAGCGAAGCGCCATGAAGCTCGACGACCTGGACCGTTCACCCTTTAACGCATTCATCCTGATCGACACGCTTTCGCTGATCGAAGAGAAAGATTCGACCACATCGCTCAAGCAACTGATCGCAAACGGATCGCGCGAACTGCGCAAGATCCGTGCGGTGGCGATGCAGTTCGTCGGCCTCCGCAGCTCCACCGTCAAGGAAGACGACATTGCCGCCATCATCTATACGTCAGGCACAACCGGCCATTCAAAAGGCGTGATGCTCACGCATAAGAATATTGTCTGGAACGCGCAGCAATCGGCCGACATTCCCCCGATGGTTCGCGGCGACAGGCTGCTCTCGACGCTGCCGCTTGCGCATGTCTATGAATGCACACTCGGCCTCATCCTGCCCATCATGACCGGCGCCTCGATTTCGTATCTGAGAAAACCGCCGACCGCCACGGTCATGCTTCCCGCTCTGCAGGCGGTCAGACCGACCACGATGCTCGTTGTCCCGCTGATCATTGAAAAGATCTACAAGACAAAGATCCTTCCGGAGATACGGAAAAAATTCGTGGGCCGCATGCTCGTGGGCATTCCATATTTCAGAAAAAAATTCCATGGCATCGCCGGCAAAAAACTCATGGAAATGTTCGGCGGGTCGTTGAAGTTTTTCGGCATCGGCGGGTCGGCGCTCGCGCCCGACGTCGAACTCTTTTTGAAGGAAGCCCGATTCCCCTACGCCATCGGCTATGGCATGACCGAAACCTCTCCGCTGATCGCCGGCTCTCCCCCGCGCATCCAGCGCTACCGCACGACCGGGCTGATCGTGCCGGGCCTCGAAGTGAAGATTGAAAATCCCGATCCTGTTTCGGGTGTCGGTGAAGTGATTGTGCGCGGTCCAAGCGTGATGAAGGGGTACTATAAGGATCCGGTGCGTACAGCTGAAGTCCTCAGACCCGACGGCTGGCTCCATACGGGCGATCTTGGTGTGTTCGACGAAGTGCGCCATCTCGCATTGCGCGGACGGCTGAAGAACGTCATCCTCGGACCCAGCGGCGAGAATATTTATCCCGAGGCGATCGAATCGATCATCAATCGCGCCGCCTACGTCCTCGAATCGCTCGTGTATCAGGAAGGCGGTTCGCTCGTGGCACGCATCTTTCTCGATTATGAATCGCTCGACAGCGACGCGGCATCGTCAGGCGAAACGGAATCGATGACGCGCGAGCACATCAACAAGATACTCGACGAGTTGAAAGAATCTGTCAACTTGCAGGTCTCGGGATTCTCGAAGCTCTCGCGTGTGATCGAACAGCGCGAGCCGTTCGAAAAAACACCGACGCTCAAGATCAAACGCTACCTCTACACATCGTGACATTCGTGTCGACGCGCCTCACTCGCCAATGAGGCGCGTGATGATCGCCACGGCCTGCTCGAGCTGCGCAGCGTCGATGTATTCGTCCGCCGTATGAGCCTGGGCGATATCGCCGGGACCGAACACGATGCTTGGAATTCCTGCCCTGTTATAGTGACCCGCATCCGTTGCGTAATGCGCGCACTCGACGATCGCCGGTCCGGTCACTTGTTCGATTGCCTCGGAGAGCAGCGCGACAATCGGCGCATGCAGATCGACATCGATCCCTTCAATGGCAAGAAAGGGCGGTTCGAATCCCCACTCTGTCACATCTTCGAGCGCAGCCCGCGCAAGCGCCAGAACGGATTCCTTCGATTCGCCGGGCAGCGTGCGGCGATCGACCTCGATCGTGCATCGGTCTGGAACGATGTTGACGACGCGGCCGCCGCTGATCGTGCCGATGCTCAGCGACGGTGTGCCGAGATCTGCATGCGGCGCGATTTCCTCAAGCGCCGAGGCATGCGATTCAAGACGCTGTATCACGCGCCCCATCGTGTAGATTGCATTCCTCCCGCGCCGCGGGTACGCCGAGTGGGCCGCAAGCCCGGTCGTGTGCACTCTCCATCTGACCACACCTTTATGCGCACGGACGATGTGCAGCTGTGTCGGCTCGCCGACAATGGCCATATCGGCCTTCATGCCGCGTCCGACAAGCGATGCGGCGCCCTTGAATCCGGATTCTTCATCTACCGCGGCGGCGAGCATCACATTGAACTTCATGCCTTTTCGCTGTTCAGCCAATACACCGATCGCCGTCATGAACGCCGCCAGCGAGCCTTTCGTGTCGCATGCGCCCCTGCCGTACACTCTCCCGTCTTTGACGAGTGGAACAAAGGGAGCAACGGTCATCCCTTCGGCATGCACCGTATCGAGATGCGCCTCGAGCATCAATGTCCGTTCGGCGTGCACATCCATCATCGCAACGACATTCGGACGGTTCGGCTCGACGTCGTAGATCTCGACGTCGAGTCCCGTACGCTTCAATTCCTCTGCAACGAATTCAGCCGCGTAGTGTTCACAGTACGCACCGGACGCGTCCATTTTTTCCATCGGATTCATGCTCGGGATGGCAACGAGCTCTTTCAACAGTTCGACAACGGCGCTCATACACGCTCTCCCGTAATTGCAAAGACGCGCGCAGGAGCGCCGTCTCCGTGTTCGATGCGCAGGGGCGCCGAGATCAGCGTGACGATTCCCTCGTCAAGCAGAGAAGTGTTGTTGAGATTGGTGACCAGCGGTATTCCTCGTTGAAGAAAAATCTGATGCACATCGAGCGTGTACGGCGTATCCGATGCCATGAGCGGAACGCCGATACCCGCAAGATATGCGGCGGCGGCGTTCGTCAACGGCGGATATGTCGCGTAATAATCGCTTCGTCCGAACAATGCATCCCACCCCGTTTTCAGAATCACCGCTGTGTCGTGCGGAATTGATTTCGATCTCAGCTCCTCTTCGGTGATCTCTTGCCGTGCATCGCGCGGCGAAAGATCGCACACGAACGCATCGAGCATCCACAATCGCATGTCATATTCATCGATCGCCCGGCCGCCTTCAATCACATGACGCGGCGCATCGATGTGCGTGCCGGTGTGCGTGCCGATCGTGAGCGCCGTGACAACACAGCGGTTCTCGTCATACCATGCCGTCTGCTTCACATCGGTCGTCGGATGCCAAGGGAAATACACGGGAGTGCGAGAGGAAATCGGATGTGTCAGGTCGATGATCATATGCCAATATCGGGAATCCAGATGATTGCATCAACAGGACATGCGTCGAAACAGAGTCCGCAGCCTGTACAATTTTCAGGAACGACGACGGCTGTCGCGCCGAACGAAT
Organism: Bacteroidota bacterium; assembly: GCA_035298825.1. GTDB lineage: Bacteria > Bacteroidota > Ignavibacteria > UBA10030 > UBA8401 > CAISDA01. Next base: position 2,682 of record DATGXR010000174.1, on the reverse strand, counting down.
GTCTGTCGCGTTGCTCCATCACAAGCGCGTCGAAGAAACACACTGGAGGACAGCGCTCGCATGCGATGCATTCTTCTTCAATGACTTTCGCGATCGGCGCCGCGCCCGCACCCACGTCGGGCGGGAAGGGCGTGAGCCCTTTGTACTTATCGTTTCCAGACATTGCGCGCTCCTGTTTTCGGCTCTCCGGACCATCGATGAATCTCGTTCGGATCGATCATCTCGCGAAGCGCTTTGCCGCGAATCTCGTCGAGCGATCCGATCTGCTTCCTCTCCATATACGAGACGACGGCCGCATTCATCTTCGCGATGGTTTCCCATCCGTTGATCATCACGGCCGAAAGCACCTGCACGGTCGAAGCGCCGAGGAGCACATACTTGATCACATCGTCACCCGTCATCGCCCCGCCGGTTGCGCTGATTGGAATTGACACAGCCTGTGAGGCCTCGGCCACATGCCGCATGGTGTAATATTTCGCCCACGGTCCGCCGATTCCTCCATAGTACCCATGGAGGATCGGTTTTTGTTCCTCGATGTCGATATCGATGCCCCGTATCCGGTTGCATAATGTGACAGCCGCCGCGCCGCATTGCTCGGAGACGATGCATTGGCCGACAAGATCCGGTGTCGAGGCAAGCTTGACAAGCACGGGAATCTTCACCGATGCAATCGCTGCCTTGATCCCGGCGACAAATGTCGTTTCAAATTCGAGCGAGCCCGGTCTGTGAGGCGATGAGATGTCGAGCTCCAGCGCGTCGGCGCCGCAGCGCTCGATCTGTGCGGCGAGCGCAGCCCAGTCGTCGGGCGAATCGGCAAACGCGCTCCCGATGATCGGGATACGCGCATGCTTTTTTGATTCTTCGATCAGCTTCCAGTAATCGGCAAGTGTGCCGGAATATCCCTGTTCGAATGCATAGAGCGTGAACTGCTTCGATCGGCCGCCGAGTTGCCTGTCCCAGTCCAACAGTTTGTATCGGGGACGCGGCCATCGGCGCATGTAGGCGAATTTTTCGGAACACACCGTCTTCAGCACAATCGCGCCGGCCCCCTGCTCCTCGGCAAGCGGAATCTGATTGACGTCGTGACTTGCAGGACCCGATGCGATCATCACCGGACTGTCCAACGTCATTCCGGCAAACATTGTGGCAAGGTTCATGCGGATACCCTGTTCTGGCCGGAGAATTTTATTTCATTCACCTTGAATGATTGTATCACGTCTCTCGCGGGATGATACCCGTTGCCCGAGCCTTCAGCAATCACGATCACACCATTGCGCACGTCGATCAACGGCCGAACGATGTCGTCGGTAAACCAGCGAAGCGATGATTCGACGTCGGTTGGAAATACAAAATTCGGAAGCGAAGCCAGGTGCAGCGTCTGCACGGCGCCGATGCCGAGCTCCGGCATCGTTCCGGCCCAGACCGGAATGCCGGCTTCGGCGCAGAGATCATGTATCTCCTTTGCATTCTGCAATCCGCCCACGCGCTGTATTTTGATGTTGATGATCTTGCAGCTTTTCAACCTGATCGCCTCATGCACGGCGCCCGCATTTTTCGCGCTCTCATCAAGACACACCGGCGTCCGAATGAGTGACTGCAGCAGCGCATGTCCGGCGAGATCATCCTTCGCGAGCGGCTGCTCGATCATCATCATTCCGAACTCATCGAGCGCCCTCAAATGATCGATATCGGCGCGCGTATAGGCGCAGTTCGCATCCACCATCAGCGGAATGTCGCCGAATTCGCACCGCACCTGCGCAAGCGGAACAACGTCCCATCCGGGCTGAATCTTGATTTTCAACCGCTTGTATCCATCGGACAAATAACGACCGATCGCATCGAGCAGTGCGGGGATCGTGGGATAGATGCCGACGGCGAGACCCGATTCGATGCAGCGACGCGAGCCTCCGAGCTGAGCAAAAAGCGGCGTCGATTGTTTCTGCGCTTCAATATCCCACAACGCTGTTTCAATGCCGGCGCTTGCAAACGAACTTCGACTCCTGACTTGAAGGATGCGATTGAGCGATTCAATGCTGATGTCGCGAGAGGCTAACACTGCCGGGATAACGTCGTTGACAAGCATCTTCCAGACGGACTCCGGCGTATCGTCCGAATAGAATCCGCCCGACATCGGCGAGGCCTCGCCGTAACCTGTGATCCCGTCGGCTTTCACCTTGACGATGATGGCGTCTTTTTCACTTACCGACCCGTTGCTGATGCGGAAGGGTTCCACAAGCGGCACACGCACATGTATCAGTTTGATCGAATCAATGTTCATACAATGTTCCCCCGAGTGTGACCCGTATGTTCAGTGGTTGTGATGGGATGCGGCGGCTCCATCGGCCGATCGTGCGCGATCAGCGCGATTGAACCGGATTCTTTAATTCACCGATGTGTTCGATCCTGCACACAACACTGTCGCCGTGCAGAATCTCGTCGATTCCCTGAGGCGTGCCGGTAGAGATGACGTCGCATGGATTCAACACGATATCTTTCGAAATATATTCGATCAGCGTCGGAATGTCGAACACGAGATGTTCGGTGTTCGATCGCTGTCTGATCCTGCCGTTCACCCGGCATTCGATCTTCAGATGAACGGGCTGTGCGATCTCATCAGCTGTGACAATCCACGGACCGAACGGAGTGAATGTATCGTAGCTCTTCGAACGGAACCATGGATGC